>JAFAKB010000037.1 GCA_019235885.1 Candidatus Eremiobacterota bacterium
AGCGGGTAGACGTAACCGCCGGCCTCGTTGCGCACCTGGTCGCGGCCCGGCTGCGGCTGCGTCTGCAGCGTTCCCACGCTGCGGCCCTGGAAGATGCGTGCAAGCAGGTTCATGATATGTGTTCCCTCCCTTCGTTGCTCGTTGTCGGCGCTCACGGGCGAATGTTGTCCGAGGATTGGGCTTGCGCCCCAGCGCTCTACCACTGAGCTACGTGCAGTGCACGGCGGGACTCGAACCCGCGACCTCTCGTTTACGGAACGATAACCTCGAACGTCCGGCCCGCGATGCCGGTTTTGATTCGTTGCTGACTCGCGGACAAATGGTGGTACGGGAACGGGGCGACACCTCACGCCCCTGCCGACGGGGCGCGGTTTGCGCCGCGCGCCGCCTTTGGATTCGAACCAGTAGCTCCGGAGAACCCGTACCGGCCGGCCCGCGAGCCGGCGACGATCGGTGTGACGTTGATTGACGTACGCTGTGCGGGCGAGTGATCGCCGCGGGAACCCCGTGCTCCGCACGGGACCTGCAAGAGGCAAGTCTTTTGATAACCCGCAACTGCCGGCCCGCACGAACCGTGGACAAAAAGTGTTCCGGGAAGAGAATCGCGTCGCGACGGGCTGAACTCCGATCCAGCCCGACCGCAGCGCCTTTCGGCGGTGCGGCCTCTCCGGGTGCAGTCCGGATGTCGGACTACGGTGGGATAACCCGAAACGTCCGGCCCACGGCCGTGCGTCAACCCTTGATGCAGACCACCTGGCGGAGCGTGTGCACGATCCGAACCAGATCGTGCTGCGCCGCCATGACGGCGTCGACGTCCTTGTACGCGGACGGCGCCTCGTCGAGGACGCCCGCGTCCTTGCGGCATTCGACGCCTTCGGTCTCGCGCTTGAGATCCTTGAGCGTCAGCTTGCGCATCGCCTCGCCGCGGCTCATCCGGCGGCCCGCGCCGTGCGAGCACGACTCGAACGACTCCGGATTGCCGAGCCCGCGCACGACGAACGAGCGCGCGCCCATCGAGCCCGGGATGAAGCCGAGCTCGTCCTTGCCGGCGCGGACCGCCCCCTTCCGCGTCACGAAGACGTCGGCCCCGAAGTGCCGTTCGCGCGCGACGTAGTTGTGGTGGCAGTTCACGACGGTTTCGGCGCGGGTGAAGCGCGGCAGCTTGACCTTGCGGTCGCGCAGCGCTTCGAGCGCGTTCTCCATCATGATCTCGCGGTTCGTCCGCGCGTAGTCCTGCGCCCAGCCCACCGCTTCGACGTAGGCGTCGAACGACGGCGTGTGCTCGGTCAGGTGCGCGAGGTCGCGGTCGGCGATGTTCACGCCGGCGCGCTCGAGCTCTTCGAGGGCGCGCTCGATGTAGAACACACCGATGCGGTTGCCGACGCCGCGCGAGCCCGAGTGCAGGACCAGCCAGACGTCCCCCGCTTCGTCGAGGCAGAGCTCGCAGAAGTGGTTGCCGCCGCCCATCGTGCCGAGCTGCTCGCGCACGTTGCGGGTCGAGACCGTCGGCGCACGCTCCACCACCCGCGCGTAGCGCTCGCCGAGATCCGCTTCCCATGCGCGTTCCGCCGCCGGCACCGGATCGCGGTGCGAGGCCTTACCGACCGGCACGACGCTCTCAATCGCCTTGCGCACCCCGCGCAGGTCGGTCGGGAGATCCTCGGCGCGCAGCGTGAGCTTCTGCGCGATCATGCCGCAGCCGATGTCGACGCCGACCGCGGCCGGCACGATCGCACCGAGCGTCGGGATGACGCTGCCGACGGTCGCGCCGCGGCCGAGATGCACGTCCGGCATCACCGCGACGTGCGAGTGCACGAACGGCAGCGCGGCCATGTTGGCGACCTGCTTGCGAGCGCCTTCGTCGAACTCGACGCCGTCGACCCAGGCCTTGACCGGCCGGCCGGCCGTCTCGATCAGTTCCACGGTGATGCCTCCTTTCCCAAGAAATCAAGAAGCGGGGTGAGCGCGTGCTCCACCCCGCTTTGCGGCGGCAACGTGGAATCGCGCTCGTGAGTTAGACCGGGTTCGTCCCTATCAGGGTGTACGACGCCGTCGGCATCCGCTTCGCGGAGCCGTAATCGGTTTCGGGTCGGACGGCGTACGATGTTCTGTGCATGATGGAACTCGGGGACGAGCTTACGACGCGTTGCGACCTTTGTCAAGGCACCCGCCGTACGAATGTCGACGCATCCGCCGAGCATGTCAACGTGAAAAACGTTGAAAAAGTTTGTCCGCCCTCTTGACAACGCGCGCGGAATGCTTTTAGATCGAAACATCATGATGCAGCGATACGCATCGGCTCAACCACGACTCAAAGGCCACGGCACGTGGTCCCTAGATTCGAATTGCCTGAACGGTAGCACGTTCGGCCGAGTCGCCGCGCGCCCGGAAGGGATCGCCGCATCGTAGCTGTCGCACCGGAACTCTTGTAAGTTGTACGAGGGGATCGGCGCGCAGCCGGTCCCCTCGTCGTATCTACGGGTCCGTGTCGTGGCGACAAGCGCGATTCCAAACCGCGCGACGGGCGTTCGATTCGTTCCGGGCCCGCCATGGTGGTCGAAGCCTAAGCGGTCGAGGCACTCGCCTGTGAAGCGAGGAAAGTGGGTTCGAGCCCCACCGATCACACCACTTTCGTACGTGCACGCTCGTGTGCGCCTGGTTCAACGCGTCCTTTGAAAACTGCATACGTTCATCCCGAAAGTTCTGCGTGAGGCTCTTGCGCGGCGTACTGGTACGCGCCGCCGCTCGTTGAGCCGCCTCACGCGCTCCAGCGATCGGGGCAGCGTCGCGTCGCCTGTGCGAGAGGGGTCGCGACGAGATCGCAATCGTGGAGTGGTGGCCGAACGGTAAGGCGTCGATCTGCTACGTCGATGAGTCGCGAAGGCGACGAGCGCGTTCGACTCGCGCCCACTCCGCCAAGGGAATGCAGCTGAAACGGTTCTAGCGTCCGGTTGAAGCCCGGAAGAAGGCGGTTCGACTCCGTCCGTTCCCGCCAATGATTCGGTGTAGCACAACGGCAGTGCGAGCGGTTGTTGCCCGCCTGATCTCCGTTCGAATCGGAGCACCGAAGCCAAAGAGATGTGGCGTAGTGGTGACGCGCTCCCCTCGGGCGGGAGAGTCGTCAGTTCGATTCTGACCATTTCTGCCATCTCACCCAGGAGCGCGCGTTCACGGCGAGCCGCGCGCTCCGCAGGCGCCGTCGTGGGGCGACGTGCGCGAACGCCACGTGTCGCGATGGTCTGCGACCGGCGCAGCTCGCCGTGTGATGCCCCCGTAGCCAAGCGGAAAGGCGCCGGATTACGAATCCGGCCAATCGGCGGTTCGAGTCCGCCCGGGGGTTCCAATTCGGGCTGCCATGTTCCAAGGCCGGCGAGCCTCACTTGCAATGAGGCTGCGTAGAGTTCGATTCTCTAGCGGTCCACCAAGAAATCAAACACCATCGGCGACTGGGGGAATTTGGTAGACCCAGCCGGCCCAGACCCGGCCGTCGAAACGACGTGAGCGTTCGAGTCGCTCGTCGCCGACCATGCGATCGTACGAGAATTTGGTATACCGAGCGCCCCGAGACGGCGTGGCCGCAAGGCCGTGCGGGTTCGAGTCCCGCCGATCGCACCATCCCGGGTTCGCCTAACGGTAGGGCATCTGACTGTAGATCAGGCGCGCGGCAGCGCATTGGGGGTTCAAGTCCCTCACCCGGGACCATCGATGCGGTATCGCCCAGCGGCTAGGGCAGGAGCCTCATAAGCTTCACGGCGGCGGTTCGAATCCGCCTACCGCAACCATCAAATCCCACATTTCCATCCAATTCATCTGTGAGAGGGGTGAAAGCCATGAAGCTCGGTGAAGCGCTCCGACTGCGTTCGGACAACTACAAGAAGATCGCGGAGCTCAAGGCGCGTGCCGTCGCGAGCGCGCAGGTTCAGGAAGGTGCGGGCGCTCCGGACGACCCGAACGTGCTGCTCCAGACGATCGATCGACTGGCGGCGGAGACGCTGGCGCTGGTGCAGCGCATCAACCGCACCAACGTGACGACGGTGCTGCCGTCGGGTCAGCCGCTCGTCGACGCGCTCGCGGAGCGCGACTACCTCCTCGCGGTGCGCAACCCGTTCGAGGCGGTCGCAGACGCGGCGAGCGCGATCCAACAGCGCTACATGCGCTCCGAGATCCGTGCCGTGCGCACGGTGGACCCGGTCGCCCTCCACAAGACGGCGGACGAGTTCGCTCGGCGCCACCGCCTCCTGGATGTCGCCATCCAGCAGGCGAACTGGATCACCGACCTGGCTGAGTGAGCGAGTCGGTAGTCCCGAGATCGAAAGCGAGCATCACAGCGCCTGAGAAGCGCCTTCGGTGACTGTCGCGCGCAGTCGAGGGTTCGATCCCCTCAACTGTATCGCTTATGCGCCGTATCGCTGATCCGCGTATCGTGACCCTGGTCTACCAGTACGACCGCGGTGCTGATTCGATCACGAGACGAGGGCGGGAACGGGGATCTCGCCCACTCAGCCGCGCGCGCAGTGCTCCGGGCCGTAGAAGTTCACGCGGTTGAACGCGCCGTTGGTATCGGCGAGGAACCGGGTTCGAGTCCCGGCTGCGGCTCCAGCTCCCCGTAGCTCAGCGAGAAGAGTGCGCGCGTCCGAAGCGCGAGGTCGCAGGTGCGAAGCCTGCCGGGGAGACCAACGATCGGGAGTAGCCAAGACGGTAAGGCGGCGGACTTTGAATCCGTCCATGCGCTGGTTCGATTCCGGCCTCCCGAACACGCCGGCGTAGCTCAAGGGAAGAGCGGCGTCCTTTTAAGTCGTTCGATGCGAGTTCGAATCTCGCCGCCGGTCCCACCGATCCGAGATCAGCCAACGGGCAGGCTACGAGGTTCTGGCCCTCGTCATCGTCGTTCGAATCGACGTCTCGGAGCCATGCGCGACAAACTGACGTCTGGAATAGTCCCGGTTCTTGCCCGGGTGATGCGGAGTTCGAATCTCCGGTCGCGCACCATGACGACGTAGCCAAATGGGAAGGCTGCGGTCTGCAAAACCGCCATCGAGCGTGTTCGATTCACGCCGTCGTCTCCATGCTCCTATAGCTCAATGGTAGAGCGCCGGTCCCGTAAACCGAGGATGCCGTTTCAACTACGGCTGGGAGCTCCAAGCTGGATGGTGCCGCCCGTGGCCGGGCAAGCAGTCCTGAAAACTGCCGAGGACGCGGCTCGAACCCGCGTGGGATCGATACCTACACCATCCGCCACGGTTCCGTAGTGTAGTGGGCTGCACGGCTGATTGTCGATCAGTGAGTACGAGTTCGATCCTCGTCGGAACCGCCATGCCCTGTTCTTCTAGTGGCTAGGATGCAGCGTTTTCACCGCTGCGAAGACGGGTCGGAACCGTCACAGGGTGCCATCATCCCGCTGTAGCTTAACGGCGAAAAAAGCGTCGCCCTGATAAGGCGAAGACCGCGTGTTCGACTCACGCCGGCGGGACCATGCACGGCTAGCTCAACGGGAGAGCTCCCGGCCTACACCCGGAGGACGAGGGTTCGACTCCTTCGCTGTGCACCAATTTGCGGATCTCACATAGTGGCAGTGTGCCGGCGTGCCAAGTCGGCTGTGCGGGTTCGATTCCCGCGATCCGCACCAGGCGGGTGAAACGTAGACAGCGACGTGCCTGCCTTCCAAGCAGGACAGCGCGGTGCAAGTCCGCGCCCCCGCACCAATTTTTTCACCAGACCCGACGCGTTGAACCAGATTGCACGAAAGGAGGCGACCCCGGTGTCCGATTCCGTTCTCGTTCTCAACTTTACGTACGAGCCGCTGGGGGTCGTCGATCTGCGGCGGGCGGTGCGGCTGCTGTTCGCGCGCAAGGTGGAGATCGTCCACCGCGGTGCGCGCGAGGTCCGCACGACGTCGATCGCGTTCCCGCTGCCGTCGGTGGTGCGCATGCTCTACTACGTCCGCCGCGCGCGCAAGCGGGTGGCCCTCACGAAGAAGAACGTGCTGCTGCGCGACGACTACGCCTGCGCGTACTGCGCGGTGCGCGGACGGTCCGACATGACGGTTGACCACGTCGTGCCGCGGAGCCGGGGCGGCTTCTCGGTGTGGGAGAACCTGGTCGCGTGCTGCCAGGCGTGCAACGCGCGCAAGGGCAACCGCACGCCGCAGGAGGCGCGGATGACGCTGCGCCGCGCGCCGCGCGAGCCGCGCTTCATCCCGTGGGTCGTCGTGCGCCGCAACACCGCGCCGGACGAGTGGCGCGCGTATCTCGCGCTGTACAGTGTCGGGATCGAAGAGCGGGTCGAGCGGTGAGCGCGCTGGGCGAAGCGGTTCAGCGCCGCGTCGGCGCGCGCGTTCGGGCGCTGCGAGCGGAGCGCGGTCTGACGCAGCTCCGGCTCGCGGGCCGGGCCGGCATGAGCCGGCCCTCGCTCGCCAACATCGAGGCGGGCCGTCAGAACGTCGGCGTGCGGGCGCTGTGCGCGCTCGCCGAAGCGCTCGGCGTGCGGGTCGAGGAACTGCTGACCGCACCCGACGAACCGGGCTAAGGTGACGGACGCGCCAGAGCGCTTCGAACGGGACGGCTTTCTCGTACTCCCGGGGTTCAAGTCGTCCGGCGAGATCGCCGCGCTGCGGGCGCGCGCGGCGGCGATCGTCGACGCGTTCGATCCGACCGAATCGGCGGGGGTCTTCACCACGCGCGACGAGTCGCGCACGAAATCGGACGAGTACTTTCTGACCTCCGGGAACAGGGTCCGCTGCTTTTTCGAGGAGGAGGCGTTCGACGCGTCGGGCGCGCTGCGCGCGCCGAAGGAGCTTTCGATTAACAAGATCGGCCACGCGATGCACGACCTCGATCCGGTCTTCGAGCGCTTCTCGCGCGGCCCGCAGCTGCACGAGCTCGCGCAGCAGCTCGGCATCGCGGAGCCGCGCGTCTACCAGTCGATGTACATCTTCAAGCAGCCGCGGATCGGCGGCGAGGTCCGCTGGCACCAGGACGCGACGTACTTCGACACCGACCCGGTTTCCGTGACGACGCTGTGGTTCGCGCTGGAGCGCGCCGACCGCAGCAACGGCTGCTTGTGGGTGCAGCGCGGCGGACATCGCACGCCGCTGCGCGAGCGCTTCGTCGTCGACGGCGGCGGACCACGGATCGAGCAGCTCGACGCAACGCCGTGGCCGAGCGAAGCTGACGCCGAGCCCGTCGAGGTCGACGCCGGGACGCTGGTCGTGTTGCACGGTCGGCTCCCGCACTACAGCGCGCCGAACCGCTCGGAGACCTCGCGGCACGCGTACACTTTGCACTTCGTCGATGCACGCGCGCTCTATTCCCCGCGCAACTGGCTGCAGCGAAACGCGTCGTTCCCCGCGCGCGGTTTCGTCTAGCGTAACGACGAGATGAACGCTCCCGACTCGTCGACGTTCTCGTTCGTCAACGACGGCGTGCAGGTCGTGGTCGACCGCGTCCTTCCGGCCGAGACGCCGAAGGCGGCGGTGATCGTCGTGCACGGGATGGCCGAGCACGCCGAGCGCTACGCGCGCTTCGCCACCGAGCTGGCCGCGCACGGCTTTGCGGTGTACGCGCCGGATCACCGCGGCCACGGGCGCACCGCGGGCGGGAGCGAGCTGCTCGGGTGGGCCGGTGACGACGGCTGGAACGGGGTCGTGCGCGACCTCGAGCGGCTCCTTTCCATCGTGCGCGAGCGGCATCCCGAGGTGCCGCTGTTTCTGTTCGGCCACAGCATGGGCTCGATGCTCGCGCAACGCGTCGCGCAGCTCCGCGGCGCCGAGCTGTCCGGGCTGATCCTCTCTGGAACGACCGGCTCGGCACCGAACTTGCGCGCCGGGATCGCCGCCGCCGCGACGGTGCGCGCGCTGCGCGGCGACCGCGCGCCCTCGCCGCTGCAACGGGTGATGTTCGCGGACTTCAACAAACCGTTCGAGCGGCGCACCGGCTTCGAGTGGCTCAGCCGCGACGCGACGGAGGTGCAGAAGTACGCGGACGACCCCCGCTGCGGCTTCACCTTCTCGAACCGGTTCATGCTCGACATGCTGCGCGGCTACGCGCAGACGTGGAAGCGCGCGAACGAGCGCCGCATCCCGGCCGGCTTGCCGGTATTGATGTTCTCCGGCGCGCGCGATCCCGTCGGCGGCGGCGGCAAGAACGTCATGGCACTGGCGAAACGCTATCGCGCGCTCGGTTTGCGCGACGTGCAGGTCGTCCTCTACCCGGACGCGCGGCACGAGACGCTCAACGAGATCAACCGCGCCGAAGTCGTCCGCGACGTCATCGCCTGGCTCGAAGCGCACGTCTAATCGACGAAGATATCGTCCCTCAACGGGGTTCCCGGGTCGACGGCGTAGCCGCCGAAGTCGGTCGTCCCGAGCTCGCGCAGAATCTCTTCGTCGATGAACGTGTTGCCGGTGCAGCTGCGCGCGTCGCGGGTGAGGATCGCGTAGGCGGCGTCGGCGACGATCTCGGGTTTGCGCGACGCGCGGATCACCGCGTCGCCGCCGAGCAGGTTCTGCACCGCGGCGGTCGCGATCGTGGTCTTCGGCCACAGCGCGTTCGCGGCGATCCCGCGCTCGCGAAACTCCGCGGCGAAGGCGAGCGTCAGCAGCGTCATCCCGTACTTCTTGAACGTGTACGCCGGGGCGCCGGCAACCCACTTCGACCGCAGCGCGATCGGCGGCGAGAGCGTCAGGATATGCGCGTTCGCAGCCTTCTCCAAGTGCGGCAGCGCCGCGCGCGTCACGAGATACGTCGCGCGCGGGCCGATCGCGGTCATCAGGTCGAATGCCTTCGCGTCGACCTGCGCCGTCCCGCCCAATCGGATCGCGCTCGCGTTGTTCACCACGATGTCGATCCCGCCGAACGTCTCCGCCGCCCGCTTCACCGCCGACGCCACCGCGTCCTCGTTGCGTATGTCGCACACCAGAGGCAGCGCGCGGCCGCCCGCCGCCTCGATCTCCTCGGCGGCGGTATGAATTGTGCCGGCAAGTCTGGGGTCGGGCGTGTCGGTCTTCGCCGCTATGGCGAGGTTCGCGCCCTCCTGCGCCAGGCTCTTGGCGATCGCGAGCCCAATCCCCCGGCTGCCGCCGCTCATGAACACCGTCTTACCCTTCATGGTCCGTCCCTCCGCGAGTGCTGCGGACCACTCTGGCATGAAACGCGCGCGATGGCAGCTCAGGGTCGGCGCAGATCGAGCACCCAGTCCTCGCCGACGGAAGGCGGTCCGGACATCGCGTGCGGCGTCGATGCGACCAGCCGGAAGCCGAGCTTAGCGTAGATCGCGCGCGCCGCAGTCAGCACCTCGTTCGTCCACAGCACCACGCGGCCATAGCCCGTCTCGCGCGCGAAACCCACGCAGGTCTCCGTCAGACGCCGCCCGAGCCCGATGCCGCGCGCCGACGGCTCGACCAGCAGCAGCCGCAACCTCGCATCTGTTTCGTTC
>JAFAKB010000038.1 GCA_019235885.1 Candidatus Eremiobacterota bacterium
CGCGGCTTCGGCGACGGCGGGATGGTCGACCAGCGCCGACTCGACCTCGGTGGTCGAGATGCGGTGGCCGCTCACGTTCATCACGTCGTCGATGCGGCCCATGAACCAGAAGTCGCCCTCGTCGTCGCGCTTGCAGCCGTCGCCGGCCAGGTACTTGTGCGGAATCTTCGACCAGTACGTCTGCTTGTAGCGCTCGTCGTCGCCGTAGATGCCGCGCAGCATCGAGGGCCACGGCCGCGTCAGCACGCAGTACCCGCCGCCGCCGAGCGGGACGGACTCGCCCTTGTCGTTGACGACGTCGGCTTGCACGCCCGGAAACGGCCGGTTCGCCGAACCCGGTTTCAGCGTCGAGATGCCGGGGAGCGGCGCGATCATGATCGCGCCGGTCTCGGTCTGCCACCAGGTGTCGACGACCGGACAGCGCTTTCCGCCGATGTGCTCGTAGTACCACATCCACGCTTCCGGATTGATCGGTTCGCCGACCGAGCCCAACACGCGCAGCGAGGACATGTCGTGCTTGGCCGGATATTCCGGGCCCCACTTCATGAACGTGCGGATCGCGGTCGGCGCGGTGTACAGAATCGACACCTTGTAGCGCTCGACGATCTCCCAAAGCCGGTCCTTGTCGGGGTAGTCCGGCGTCCCTTCGTAGATCACGCTCGTCGCGCCGTTGCACAGCGGGCCGTACACGATGTACGAATGCCCGGTGACCCAGCCGATGTCCGCGGCGCACCAGTAGACGTCTTCATCTTCCTTCAGATCGAAGACGAGCTTGTGGGTGGCGGTCACGCCGGTGAGATAGCCGCCGGTGGTGTGCTTGATCCCTTTCGGCTTCGCGGTCGTTCCCGAGGTGTACAGCAGGTAGAGCAGGTCTTCGGCGTTCATCCGCTCGGGCTCGCAGGTCGCGGGCTGATCGCGCACGACGTCGTCCCACCACAGGTCGCGGCCGCTCTCCATCGGCACCGGATCGCCGACCCGCTTCGCGACGATGACGTGCTTGAGCGAGGGCATCCCTTTCGCGATCGCCTCGTCGACGTTCGCCTTCAACGGCACCTTCGTCCCGCGGCGACGTCCTTGATCGGCGGTGACGATCGCGACGCACTGCGAGTCGTTCACGCGGTCGACGATCGAGTCGGGCGAGAAGCCGCCGAAGATCACCGAGTGCGCCGCGCCGATTCGCGCGCACGCCAGCATCGCGACCGGCAATTCGACGATCATCGGCATGTAGATGGCGACGCGGTCGCCCTTCTTGATGCCAAGCTTGCGCAGCCCGTTCGCGAAGCGGCAGACCTCGTCGAGCAATTGGCCGTACGTCACCGTCCAGCGGTCGCCCGGCTCGCCTTCGTAGTAATAGGCGATCTTCGCGGCCTTGCCGGCCTTCACGTGGCGGTCGAGCGCGTTCACGGACGCGTTGAGCTCACCGTCGGCGAACCAGGTCGCGAACGGCTCGTTCCACTCGAGCGTTTTCGCCGGCGGCGTCATCCACTCGAGCTTGTCGGCCCACGACTTCCACCAAGCGAGATAGTCGCGCTCGGCTTCTTCGTAGACGCCGGCCTGGGCGTTCGCCTGCGCGGCGAACGCGGGGGGCGGCGGGAAGCGGCGTGCTTCGCTGAAGAGGGCCTCGATGGCATCGCTTTGCGTCGGCGTCGTCATGGCGCGGGATTCTCTCGCGCGGGGTGCCGGCCTTCCCGCGGCGAACTCGGCCGGTGCGATATGGTCCGCTGGATCGACGGTCTCTACGGAGGGCTGATCGCGGGTGTGACGAGCGCGCTGTTCTACGCGGTCGTCGCGGTCGCGTGGCTGCACGACACCACGCTCGGCGCGTTCTTCGCCCAGATCGCGCAAGCGCTGCCGCCCTTCCACGGCGCGCCGGCCTCCGCGGCGCTGGTCGCGCTCGGCGTCGTCCTCTACTTCGCGCTGGCCGCGGCATTCGGGATCGAGTACGCGCTGCTGGCGAAGCGCGTCTCCTCGATGTGGCAGGCGCCGACCTCGGTGCTGTGGGGATTGCTCTACGGGCTGGTCGTGTGGTGGGTGCTCAACGACGTGCTCGTGCCGCTGACCGGGGCCCTGGTCGTCCAGCCGCTCTGGGAAGGGCTCGTCGGAACGATCCTCTGCTACGGGCTCGTTCTCTCCGAGCTGACGACGATGGCCCACCGCCGGGCCGCGGGCGCGGCGCCTTGACCGCCGAGGTGTCAACGCGCTGGCGCGCCTTGACCCCTCGGCGCCGGGATGGTAGGCTGGAGGCAAGCCTGGCACTCCGATGTGCCGACTGCTAACGGTGCCCCGGTGAACGACAAGCTCGAGCTCGACAAACGAAAGGCCTTCATCCTCGCGACCGTCGTGTACGAATACATCAACACGGCGGAACCGGTCGGCTCCGTCACGCTTACGCAGAAGTACAACTTGGGCGTCTCGTCGGCGACGATCCGGAACGAGATGGCGGAGCTGGAAGCCGACGGCTACCTCGTGCAGCCCCACACCTCGGCCGGCCGCGTTCCCTCGGACGCGGGCTACCGCGCCTACGTGGACCGCTTGATGCAGCCCGAAGCGCTGACGAAGGACGACGCGCGCCGGATCCGCGACCAGTTCCGCGACGCCTCCCGCGAGCTGGACGACGTGATCGAGCAGACGACGCGCCTGCTCTCCGGGCTCTCGGGGAACCTGGCGATCGCGATCGCGCCGTCGCGCGACGCGCACGCGTTCAAGCACGTCCAGCTGATCTGGCTCTCGCCGCGCACGAGCCTGGCGGTGGTGGTGACGTCGGGCGGCGTCGCGGCGCAGCGGGTCTTCGAGTGGTCGGCCGACGTCGGCGCCGACGATCTGACGCGGCTCTCGAACGCGCTGAACTCGCGCTTCGGCGGCCGGGTCATGGAAGAGATCGGCGCCGCTCAGGTCGACGCGGTCTGCGCCGAGCTGAACGTGGGCGCCGAGATTCGCGACGCGGTGCGCAACGCGTTCGCGACGGCGCGCCAGTCCGGCGAGCCCGAGATCGCGGCGGCCGGCGCGCAGAACCTGCTCGACCAGCCGGAGTTCCACGATCTGCGCAAGCTGCGCGCGATCCTGCGCATCGTCGAGGAGCAGCGCACGCTCTACGACCTGATCGCCGACGAGCTCAGCGACGGCGTCGCGACGACGGATCCTTCGCCGCACGTGCGCATCGGGCACGAATTGCGCGCCGACGAGCTCGCCGAGTGCAGCGTCGTCACCGTGCCGTACCGCTTCGGCGACCGCGCCGTCGGGATGCTCGCGATTCTCGGGCCGCGGCGGATGCCGTACGGCCGCCTCATCGCGCTCGCGTCGGGGACCGCCCGTTCGCTGGGCGAGCATCTGAACGGCGTCGAAATTCGGTAGAATGCCCGCCGACTATTACCAAACACTGGGCGTGGCGCGCGACGCCGACGACAGCACGATCAAGCGTGCGTACCGCCAGCTCGCGCGCAAGTACCATCCCGACGTCGCGCAGGACAAGGCTGCGGCCGAGAGCCACTTCAAAGAGATCAACGAAGCCTACGAGGTCCTCTCCGACGCCCAGAAGCGGGCGAACTACGATCGCTTCGGGCACGCCGGCGTGCAAGGCGCTGCCGGCGCTAGCGGCTTCGGACCGTTCGGGACCGAGGGCTTCGGCGACATCTTCGACATGTTCTTCGGCGCGGCGCGTGGCGGCGCGCAGCAGCGCCGCAACGGCCCTGCGCGCGGCAGCGACTTGCGCTACGACGTCGAGATCACGCTCGAAGAAGCGTACGCCGGAACGACGCGCGAGGTGTCGTTCCGCCATCTGGCAACCTGCGCGACCTGTCGCGGGAGCGGCGCCGAGCCGGGGACGCTGATCGTGCCATGCGACCGCTGCAGCGGAACGGGGATCCAGCGCCAAGTGCGCCAGACGCCGCTCGGCCAGTTCGTGACGCAGACGACGTGCTCGAAGTGCGGCGGGGACGGCCAGATCGTGCAGACGCCGTGCTCGAGCTGCCGCGGGCGCGGCCGCGTCGAGCAGGAGAAGTCCCTGCAGGTGCGCATCCCGGCGGGCGTCGACGACGGCTCGCGCATTCGCATCAGCGGCAGTGGCGAAGCGGGGATCCGCGGCGGCGCCGACGGCGATCTCTACGTCTACCTTTCGATCGCGCCGCACCCGGTCTTCCGCCGCGACGGTCTCGACGTGCTGATCGACGTGCCGATCTCGTTCCCGCAAGCCGCGCTCGGCGGCGAGATCTCGGTGCAGTCGCTCGACGGCCCGATTCCGCTCACGCTCAACGCCGGCACCCAAAGCGGCTCGCAATATCGTTTGCGCGGCCGCGGGATGCCCAGCGTCCGCGGCGGCGCGAAGGGTGACGAGCTGATCACCGTCCACGTCGTCGTCCCGACGAAGCTCGGCCGCCGCGAGCGCGAGCTGCTCGAGGAGTACGCCCGCGCCGGCGGCGACCAAATCGAAGAAAAATCGTTCTTCGACCGCGTCAAAGACGCATTCCGCGCCGAGTAGGTCTTTTAGCGCCGCGACGATTCAGTCATCAACCTTACGCCGTAGTACGTCTGAAAGGGTCACGACCCGCGTGTGACAGCGGACGCTTGCCAACGGCCTGAGATCGTTTGGGTCGGTCGTGACGACTTCGCTTCCCGGAATGTTGTCGGCGGTGGCGACGACGATGGCGTCGATCGTGCCAGGGCCTCGGCGTTTGTGCGCGTGCCGCAACGCCGCAGCCGCTCGCGCGGTCTGCGCGTCCAAGTCGATCAACCGCGTCTTCTTCAGCGCGCGATTGACGTTCGAATCACGGCCTGGGTCACCGGTGGTCGCTTCGGCAATCACTGCCGTCGGCACGAGCACTACGGTGCCTTTGTTTAGCAAGACGCTGTTGAGCGCGAAGCGGGACGACGGGTTTCCTTCCGCGAGCGCGGTGAGCGCTCCGGAGTCAAGGACGATCCGATTGGTTCCCACACCCATACTCCTGCAGCAGCGCGCTCGTCCTCCGGGATGGGATCGCGGGCGTCCATCTCAGCAAGGTAAGCCAGCATTCCGAAACGGAGGATCTCGTTCTGAAGCGCTATGGTGACGACCGCGGAAATGTCGGCGTCGTCGCCGGCGGCTTTGGCGGCTCGACGATACTCGTCGAGCAACTGACGGTCGAGGCTGACGGAAACTCGGCTCTTCGGCATGGCCGCGGATCGTAGCATGATCCGATCGTACGCGCCATACCGAACCGGACGACGTCCCGAATGTGACGTCGGCGTGACGGCGGGCTAGACTTCGGCGGCGGCGTTCGCGCGTTGCAGGTCGGCGTCGAGCGTGCCGGTGAGCAGGCCCCAGCACATGCGGTAGTCGCTGGTCAGCGAACGGAAAGGTGCGCTGAACGTCTCCGGCTTGTTGCGCTCGACGAAGGCGTGCGCGTACCAAGCGGGGCCGTAGCCGCAGACCAGCGCGGCGGCGAAGAGCTTCGGATTGCGGCGCGCGATCGCGGCCGTTCCGACCAGCGTGGCGAGGATCGTGCCGGCGGCGTGGATGGTGCGGGTGCGCGGGTCGGCGTGGGCGCGCAGGTAGCGCAGCCAGAAGGCGTCGTCCATCCGCGGGCCTTCCGCGAGAGCGGGGCGAAGCGCCTGCCGCGATGCGGGACCGCTTCTTCGTCGAGGGCGTCCACGCGGTCGGCGACCGTGTCGCGTTCGCGCCGGACGACGCGCGCAAGCTCGCGACGGTGCTGCGCAAGCGCAGCGGCGACCGCGTTCAAGTCGTCGACTCCGGCGGAGCCGCCTACGCCGCGACGCTGCAGCTTTCCGGCCGCGAGATCGGCGCGACGCTCGACGAGCGGCTTGACCGCGGCCAGATCGAAACGGCGCTGCGTATCACCGTCGCGCAGGCGGTCCCGAAGGGCCAGAAGATGGACCTCGTCGTCGAGAAGGCGACGGAGCTCGGCGCGCACGCGATCGTTCCGGTCCGCAGCGCGCGCGTGATCGGCCACGACACCAGCCCCGCGAAGCTCGAGCGCTGGCGCCGCATCGCGAAATCGGCCGCGCAGCAATCCGGACGCACCCGCGTCCCCGATGTCGCGGACGTTCACGACTGGAGCGCGCTGCTGGCGACCTTCCCGTGCTACGACCGCGTCTACGTTCCGTGGGAGCTGGCCGATCCGGCGCCGCTCCGCGACGTCTTCGAGCACGACCTTGCCGGCGTGCGCGACGTGCTCGTCGTCATCGGTCCCGAAGGCGGCTTTTCAGCAGAAGAAGTTGCGCGCGCCCGCGACGCCGGCGCGCGGGCGATCTCGCTCGGCCGGCGCATCCTGCGCACCGAGACCGCCGCGCTGGTCGTGGTGAGCGCGCTGCTCTACGTCTGCGGCGAGCTCTGAACCGGGCTTCCGCGGTCCAAGCTGGTTGTTACGTTTTGCGCGCTACGTCTGCGACGTTATCGCGCGCGCGTCATTCCGAGGTGACGGAGAGCCCGGCGACGACCTTCCCCGAGACGATGCGGCCGACCGAGGTGTCGGTACTCACGCTCATGATCTGAATCTTGCCGAGTGTCTCGTTCACCGTCAGCATCCGGCCGCTGTCGGGATCCTTGACCTGCTTCACTTTGACGACGTCGAAGAACGCGCCGACCGTCGCTCCCTTCGCCGACCCGATGTTGAGGATCACGTTGCCGCCGTCAACTTCGATGACGCGGCCGGTGAGGCTTGGCGGAGCGGGGCCCGAACTGAATTTGGTGGGGTCGAGGTGCTGCGAGATCAGACCGGCCTCGTCGTTGATGAGATGGCCCATCGACGAGTTGATGAAGTTCGAGTTCGAGTAGCTTCCCGCCGTGTAGCCGGAGAAACCGGCGCCGCTGAGCGAGGTCGAGTTCTGGGTCTTTTCGTCGTTGAACGCCTGCACGATCCGGCCGGTCACGGCGTCGACGACTTTGACGGAGACCTTGATCGTGACGCGGTCGTTCCGGATGCTCCCGGCTGCCGCCCCCGCGATCCCGCCGATAAGGCCGCCCAGGGCGCCGCCGCTGCTGCCGGTGTGATCAAACTGGATCACGTTGCCGGAGATGAGGTAACGCGCTCCGACCAAACGGCCCGCGGCGATCGCTGTCGTCGGGTCCACCGCGCCGCTGGCATTCAGCTTGTGCTCCGCCAACGTCGAGTCGATGTTCTTGCGGTCAAGGACGTCGTACTTCCCGCTGTTGACGAGTTGGTCGGTGACGAGGTCGGAAAGCGCGACACCCGGTTGAAAGTTTCCCCACCAGGTAGAGGTGAGGCCGACGGTGCTGAAATCGAGCACTGCAACGCGAGGACCGGCCGCGTTCGCCGGCGGCGGTGCGCCGAGCACGCTGGCCGTCAGGAACGCGGCTGCGGAGGTCGCAAGGAAACTACGTCGCACGGAATGGCCCTCCGAGTCAAGGGTATACGGGGCTTACGAACCGACCATCTCCTTACTCTTCCGCGCTCCTCGGCCCCTGCCTTGACCCAAGCGCGACGCCACTTCGATCGTCGATGCGGCGGGCGCTCGACTCATGGCCGGCCGGTGCCCGGGCTAATGGTCCCGGAGCGTACATTCGGCGCGATGAAAATCTGCGCAGAAGCATTGACCCCCAACCAGTTCTGAACATCGGCTGCTACGCTGTCGACAACGAACCGGAGACGACAGACGCCGCCGGTCGTCCTGAGGTACACAGCAATCATGTTCAACCGTCTTTCCAAGTTCTTCGTCGCGACCGGCGCGGCCGCGGCCGTCACGACCGGCGCGATGATGCCGCGCCCGGCCTCGGCCGACACGACGTCCACGCTGCTCACCGCGGCCGGAATCATCGGCGCGATCGTGCTCTACAGCAACTATCAGCACAAACAAGCGGCCGCGAACACCGTCGTCGGCTACACCGGCAACGGCGGAACCGTCTACGGCGACGGCCGCATCGTGATGCCGAACGGCGTGACGTACTACCCGAACGGCAACGGCGGCTACACCAGCAGCAACGGAAGCCAGTACGGCTACAACAACGGCTATTACAACAACGGCGGGTACTACAACAACGGCTCGCAGTACAACGGCCAGTACAACAACGGTTACTACAACGGACAGTACAACAACGGCTACTACAACAACGGTAGCCAGTACAACGGCAGCCAGTACAACAACAACGGCCGCTGGAACAACAACAGCGCCCGCGACCGCGACGACCGCAACCGCCGCGGCCAGGACGACCGCAACCGCCGCGGCCACTAGCCGGTCTGGGCGGGCATGGGCTCGCACAGCTGGCTCGCCTTCGCGCTCGTCGCGGTTCTCGTCTCGCTGATCCCCGGACCCGCCGTCGTCTCGGTCGTCTCGACCGCGCTGCGCGGCGGGTTCCGCGCGTCGCTGGCCGCCAACGCGGGCGTTCTGACCGGCGACGCGATCTTCGTCGCCGCCGCGGCGCTCGGCCTCGGCGCACTGCTGGTCGCCTCGCAGCCGCTGTTCCTCGCCGTCCGCTGGCTGGGGATCGTGTACCTCGCCTACCTCGGCGTGCGCGCGCTGCTCGACCGCGGGACGGCGTTCTCGTTCGATGCGGCGCCGAACGGCGAGCGGCGCGCCTTCCGGCTCGGTCTGACGACGCAGCTTGCAAATCCGAAGATCATCGTGTTCTTCGGCGCGCTGCTCCCGCAGTTCGTCGATCCGGCACGTCCGGCCGCGTTGCAGTTCGTTCTGCTCGGCGCGACGTTCATCGTCAGCGACGCGCTCGTCTTCGCCGGCTACGGCGCGCTCGCGCACCGCGCGCGCACGCTGCTCAAGACGCCGCGCGCCGCCCGCCTCACTTCGCGCGTCACCGGCACGGTAATGCTCGGCGCCGCCGCGCGCCTCGCCGCCGAACGCTGACCCGCTGAAACGAAAGCACCATCGCGTTACGCGGCAACCGCGGTGCGCGCGATCAGCTTTGCCACCGGCGGACCGCTCGCGATGACGACGAAGATGCGCAGCGTCTGAACCGCCAGCACGAGCGGGACGTTAGCGCCGCTGCCGAGCGCGATCACGGTCACCGAGTCGAGCCCGCCCGGCGTGGTCGCCAGGTACGCGGTCAGCGCGTCGACGTGGACCGTCGCGACGAGCAGCGCCGCCGAGGCGCAGCACAGCAGGATCAAGATCATCGTCGAGACGACCAGCTGCGGCAGCACGCGCAGCGCGTAGCGCACGGTCGCGCGCGTGTACAGCAAGCCGATCGTCAAACCGATCGCGAGATACGCCACGTCGAGCACCGGAGCGGGCACGGCGATCCGCACCAGACCCGTCCCGTGCAGCACCGCGCCGAGCACCATCGGGCCGAGCAGCGCACCGGCGGGAACCTTGAGCCGTAATGCCGCGACCGCGCCGATCACCGCGACGGCGAGCGTCTCGAACACCGCCGCGTCGCCCGACAGGCGCTGCGCGACGGCGGGGTGCGCGTGAGCCGCGCCGTGAACCAGCGCGCGGGAGACCGCCGAGGCGGAGAGCACGACCAGCGTCACGCGCAGGTACTGCATGAACGCGACGATCCGCGGGTCGGCGCCGTAGTCCGCGCTCATCGCCGTCATCGCCGCGGCGCCGCCCGGCGCCGATCCCCAGGCCGCGGTCGGCGCCGGGATCGAGCTGAACCGCGCGAGCATCCAGCCGGCCACCGCCGCCGCCACGATCGTCGAGCCCACGACGAACGCGATCACCGCCCACGAGTGCGCGATCGAGACGATGACGGGCGGGGTGAAGGTCTGGGCGATCAGCGTTCCGATCGCCGCCTGCGCGGCTACGAAGAGGCCCGACGGCATGCGCAGGTCGACCAGCCCGCTCGCCGAGGCCGCGATCGCGACGACGAGCGGCGCGATCAGCCACGGCGCCGGGATCCCGAGCCGCTCCAACACGAGCGCCCCGCCCGCGCCGGCGGCGAGCAGCGCGGTCCACTGCAGAGCGGCGCCGGACGTCACGCCCGCCACGACCCCGGCGGCACCGCCGAAGCTTCGCTTGCGGCTCTGATATCGCTGTGATATGATGGACGAACCATGCGGGCCTTCCCAGCGCGCTTGGACGACCACGTGTACGACGAGCTGAAACGCCGGTCGGAGACCGAACGCAAGAGCATGAACGCGGTGCTGAACGAGTCGCTTGAGCGCCACTTTCGCGGGCAGTCGGACGCGAAGGCGGCATTGCTGCGCGCGTTGGCCGCGCTCGACGAAAGCGAGCGGAGCACGGCGTGACCGCGGCGTACAAGCTTGGTTCGACCATGGCACGCACTCTCGAATCGCTCGATCCCGGAACCCCGGTCTACGCGGGTTCGACCCGCGTCGGCGACGTTCGCGCGGTCTACGCGCAGGGCGACGCGCGGATCGCCGAGCTGGTGATCGTGCGCTGGGACGCGAGCGGCGAGGACGTCGCGGTGCCGACCACCGAGATCGAGTCGCTCGACGACGGCGGCGTGCAGTTGATTCGTAAAGAAGCCGACCAGTACGCCGATCTGGCGCCGTTCGACGCGCAGCGCTTTGCGACGATGAAGAAGCTGAAGTGACGCAGCCGCTCAGCACGGGACAGCCCGCGGCCGGCCAAGCCGCTTCGAACGGCGCGGCGGCGCCGGTGAAGCTGAAGTTTTCGGTCGTCGTCCCGACCTACAACGAAGCCGGCGGGATCGAGAAGCTCATCGCCACGCTGTCGGACGTCTTTCGCGCGAACGGGCTCGACGGCGAGATCGTCGTCGTCGACGACAACTCGCCCGACGGCACCGGCGCAATCGTCGACCGCCTCGAGCGCGAAGGCTATCCGGTGCGCTGCCTGCACCGGCCGGGCAAGATGGGGCTTTCGTCCGGAGTCATCGACGGCTGGAACTTCGCCCGCGCCGACTCGCAGGCGCTCGGGGCGATGGACGCCGACTTCTCGCACGACGCGAACATCCTCCCGCGGATGGTGCGCGCGCTGCAGGACGAGGGGTACGGCCTGGCGATCGGCTCGCGCTACGTTCCCGGCGGTGGGATCGCGAACTGGCCGAAGCGCCGCATCATCACCTCGCGCGTCGCGATCGCGCTGGCGCAGCCGCTCACGCCGGTCAAAGACATCACCTCCGGCTATTTTCTGGTGAAACGCGAAGCGCTGCAGGGCGTCGAGCTCGACCCGATCGGGTTCAAGATCGGCCTGGAGGTGATCGCGAAGGCGCACTACGGCCGCGCGCTCGAGGTTCCGTACGTGTTCACCGACCGCGTCGCGGGCGAGTCGAAGCTCAACCAGGGCGAGATTTTCAACTACCTCAAGCAGCTCGGGCGCATCTACGGCGCGCGGCTGCGCGGAAGGCCGTAGATTCATGCCGATGCCGGAGTGGCTGCGTTTGCGGCGCGCGCAACCTGTCCCGGCCGAAGAGGCCGCGCAGTGGACCAAGTGTCCGAAGTGCGGCACGATGATCTACCGCCCCGATCTCGCCGCGAACTTGTGGGTGTGCTCGACCTGCGGACACCACTTCCGGATGCACGCGTTCGACCGCATCTCGACGCTGGTCGACGGAGATTTCACCGAGATCGGCGGCGAGCTGATCCCCGGCGACCCGCTCGGCTGGACGGACAAAGTATCGTATGCGCAGAAGCTGCAGCGCGATCGTGAGAAGTCGCAGCTCACCGAGGGCGTCGTCTGCGGGTTCGGCTCGATCGGCGGCTTTCCGGTCGCGCTCGGCGTCATGGACTTCAACTTCCGCGGCGGAACGATGGGGACGGTCGTTGGCGAGCGGATCACGCAGCTCTTCGAGCGCGCGCGCGAGCGCAAGCTGCCGTGCGTCGTCTTCACCGCCAGCGGCGGCGCGCGCATGGAAGAGGGGATGCTGGCGCTGATGCAGATGGCGAAGACGACGCTCGCGGTCCGGCGCTTCCACGACGAGGGCGGCTACTACGTCAGCGTGCTGACCGATCCGACGACCGGCGGCGTCTCGGCCTCGTTCGCGTTTCAGGCCGACGTAATTCTGGCCGAAGCGAAGGCCGCGATCGGCTTCGCCGGCCGGCGCGTGATCGAGCAGACGATCCGCCAGAAGCTGCCGGAGAACTTCCAAACCGCGGAGTTCTTGCTGGAAAAGGGCGCGCTCGACATGGTCGTCGAGCGCAAGGACGTGAAGAGCCGGCTGGTGCGGTTGCTGGACTACGGTCTGGGCGGAGGGCGCCCCACGAACGGCAAGGCCGCCGCCGCGCCCGAGCCGGCGGCCTCGGAGCGCCCCGCGTGAACGTGATCGTCGAGCGCGAGAAGGGGCTGCTGGAGCTCGAGCAGCGAATCGACGAGCTGAAGTTGCATGCCGCGCAGCAGCCGGTCGACATGAGCGCCGAGATCCGCGCGCTGGAGGCCAAGTATGCGGAGATCCAGCGCGAGATCTTCGGAACGATGACGCCGTGGCAGCGCGTCCACATGGCGCGCCATCCCAAACGCCCGATCGGCTCGGACTACGTCCGCGCGCTCGACCAGTTCGACGAGCTCCACGGCGACCGCCATTTCCGTGACGACCACGCGATCGTCGCCGGGTTCGCGAAGCTGCGCGGCCGCCGCGTCGTCGCGATCGCGCAAGACAAGGGCCGCGACACCAAGGAAAAGGTCTTCCGGAACTTCGGCATGCCCGCTCCCGAAGGCTATCGCAAGGTGATCCGGCTGGTGCAGCTCGCCGACCATCTCGGCCTGCCGGTGGTGACCTTCGTCGACACGAGCGGCGCCGACCCCGGCATCGGCTCCGAGGAGCGCGCGCAGTCGGAAGCGATCGCGCAGTCGCTCTTCGAGCTGGCCGATGCGCGCGTCCCGATCGTCGCGACGATCATCGGCGAAGGGGGTTCGGGCGGCGCGCTCGCGCTCGCGCTCGCGGACCGGGTTCTGATGCTGGAGCACGCGGTCTACTCCGTCGCTTCGCCCGAAGGCGCCGCCGCGATCCTGTGGGGCGACGCCGCGCGCGCGGAAGAAGCAGCGACGAGGTTGAAGCTGACTTCCGATGACCTCTTGCAGTTCGGAATCGCCGACGAAGTGATTCCGGAGCCGCTCGGCGGCGCGCACCGCGACCCCTCGGGGACCGTCGCGCGCGTCCTCGACGCGGTCGACCGTGCGCTCGGCGTGCTGGCCGGCGTCGCGCCCGACGAGCTGCGCGAGCGCCGCTACCGCAAGTTCCGCCGGATCGGAACCGCCGGCGCGTGAGCTTCGCAACCGCGCTGCGCGTTCTGGGCCGGATCGGCGTCGTGTGCGTCGCCCTGGTTGCGGTCTCGCTGATCGGCGTGCAGTACGCGCGCGCGATCGGGCGCAACCTCGCGCTCGCGCACGAGTTGCACGCCGTTCAGCGCGACGTCGTCGCGCTCAAAGCCAAGCGTGCCGCGCAGGCCGCGCGCATTCGCCGCCTCTCCGACCCGCGCGGCGCGGTCCCGGAGATTCACGACCGGCTGCACTTGGTCGGCGACAAAGAAGCGATCATCTACCTGAAGCACGGCCGGCAGCCGTGAGCGAGCGCGTTCGAGGCAGCGTCATCAACGTGCACAACCTCGGCGCGACGGTGCGGCTCGAGGACGGACGGCTGGTCGCGGCGCCGATCGGCGACGTGAACAAGAACCGCAACGCCTATTCGCGCGCGCTCGAGCGCAAGGAGGGGACGCTGCCTTTCGATCTGGTCGGAAAGATGGTCGTGCTCGCGCAGACCCGCGTCGACGAGATCGCGCCGACCACCGAGCCGCCGGTTCTGACCGACCCCTCGTTCGAGGCGCAGATCGCCGCGTACCTGAAATCGACCGAGGAGTGGGCGCCGTCGGACCGTCCGCAGCCCTTCGAGCGGCACCTGGTTCGAAAGCAGCAGCGCGCGAAGCTTTTCGACCACCGAACGGAGTAGCCCGCAGCATGGCGATCAAAGAGGTGCGCGTTGACCCGGTCCACGTTCCGGGCTCGTTCGTGCGGTTGCAGGGCGCGTACTCGACGCTGCGGGCGGCCGAGCAGCGCGTCGCGGACTTCATCCTCAAGCACCCCGACGAGCTGATCTACCTCACCGTCACCGAACTGGCCGAGCGCACGGACACCAGCGAGTCGACGGTCGTGCGGCTCTGCCAGAAGATCGGCTACAAAGGATATCAGGAGTTCAAGATCGTCCTCGCGCGCGACCTCGTCGGGCCGACGACCGAGATCTACGCCGCGATCGAGCCGGGCGACGACCTCGCGACCATCAAGAACAAGGTCTTTCAAGCGAACGCGCAGGCGCTGCGTGACACGCTGGAAGTGCTCGACGAGGTCCAGCTCCAGCGGGCGGTCGACACGCTCGCCGGCGCGCGGCGGCTGGAGATCTACGGCGTCGGCGGAAGCAGCCCGCTAGCGCTCGACGCGTACCACAAGTTCGTGAAGCTCGGCGTCGCGGCGGTCGCGCTCTCCGACGGCGATCTGATGGCGATGTCGTCCTCGCTGCTCGGCGCCGGCGACGTCGCGCTGGGGATCTCGCACACGGGCGCGAGCCGCGACGTGACGGACGCGCTCGGGCGCGCGAAGCGCGGCGGCGCGCGCACCATCTGCATCACGCACCGCTCGTCCTCGCCGATCACCAAGGTCTCCGACATCGTGCTGGTCACCGCGGCGCAGCAGACGGCGTTCCGCAGCGACGCCAGCTCGAGCCGCATCGCGCAGCTCGCGGTGATCGACACGCTCTACGTCGGGGTCGCTCACAAGAACCACCAGCGCTCGCTAGAGATGATCGAGCGCACGCGCGAAGCGACCGCCGCCAAGCGGTATTGATGGATTCGCCTTCGGCGAGCCCAGCAAGGGCCTACGGCCCTTGCACCGGATAAAGGTATCCGGGCGGCGCGCCGGTCAGCGTTTCGACGCGCAGCACCACGTCACCACCGAGGCGCTGGTCTTTCTCGGCGAGCTCGATCCCGAGGCGGTCGGCCCGTCGCTGGAGTTCGCGACGCACTACGAGCCGACGCCGGTCGGCCAGGCCGAAGCGCTGCTCGACGCCTCGCCGCTCGATCCGGCGCGCACGACGTTCGTCGATTTGGGTGCGGGGATGGGGCGGGTCGTGCTGCTTGCGGCGCGCCGGCCGTTTCGCGCGGTGCTCGGGGTGGAGATCTCGCCCGCGCTGGTGGAGATCGCGCGCGAGAACCTCGCAACGTTGCGCGATCCGCAGCGGGTCGCGCGCGACGTGAAGATCGTCGGCGCCGACGCGCGCGAGTACCGCTTTCCGCGCGGCGACCTCGTCGTCTTCTTGTACAACCCGTTCCGCGGCCCGGTGCTCGAAGACGTCCTCGTAAACCTGCGCGCGGCCGGCGAACGCGGCGACGTCGTCCTGCTCTACCACACCCCGGTCGAGCGCACGACGATCGAAGCCACCGAGGCCTTCGAGCCGATCGACGATCTCGGCTTCGGTCTCGTGTACCGCCTGCGCCGCTGAGCCACTGCCGTTAGTCGGGCTCGCGGATTCCGACTTCGTCGAGGTGCACGAGGAGGTCGGCGGGATCTTCGTAGACGCGGTACGCGCCGCCGCTCTGCAGCTCGTCATACCCGTAGCCGCCGGAGAGCAGGCCGACGCCGAGTGCGCCGGCGCGGCGTGCAGCGAGCAGATCCCAGACGGAGTCGCCGACGACGATGCTGTGCTCGATCGCGACGTCGAGCTTCTCGGCGGCGCGCAGAAACAAGTCCGGATCGGGCTTCGCGTGCGTCACCTCGTCCCGCGTGACGATCGGGACGTGCGGCGGAACGTCGAGCAGTGCCAGCGTTCGGTCCGCGACGTTCCGCCCGCCGCTGGTCGCGATCGCCCACGGCGCGCCGTGCGCGGTCAAGGTCGCGAGCAGCTCGCGCGCGCCGGGCAGCGGAACGACGCCTTCGAACCGCAGCGCGTACGCTTCGGCGTGGCGCCGGCGCAGCTCGACCGCGACGGCGGGTTCCAGCTCGCGGCCCAGCTCCCGCATGAGCCCGCGCACGAACAGACCGCCGCTCATCCCGATCTTGCGATGGATCCGCCACATCGAGAGCGCGATCCCGCACGAGCTGAGCGCGTCGTGCCACGCGGCGACGTGCTGATAGACCGAGTCGACCAGCGTGCCGTCGAGGTCGAACAGCATCGCCGGGACGGTGCGCGCCATGCGGGTCGGTTCGACTTGCCGCGCGAACGGCCCGCCCGTGGTCCGCGCGCTGTTCTCGATCGGCACAAACTCGACGCGCCTCTTGGCCCTCGGCGAGCGCGACCGCCGCCTCGCCGGCGAGTCGCGCGGAACGCGCATCGGCACCGGGATCGGCGCCACCGGAACGATCGATCCCGCAGCGCGAGAGCGCACGCTGGCCGCGATCGACGAATACGTCGCGATCGCACGCGATCTCAGGGTAAGCGCCGTCGACGCGATCGCAACCAGCGCGCTGCGCCGAGCAAGCGACGGCGAGTCGTTCGCCGGCGACGTCACCGCGCGTCTCGGAGTCGCCCCACGCATCCTGAGCGGCACGGAAGAGGCGAGCTATTCATTTCTCGGCGCGACCGCGGCGCGGGCCGGCGAGCGCGAGATCGGCGTGCTAGACGTCGGCGGCGGCAGCGCGGAGCTGGCAGTCGATGTCCCGTCGCACGCGCGCCAAGCCGGCGCGGTGCGCGAGACGCTGTCGCTCGAAGTCGGCGCAGTGCGGCTCGCGGAGCGCCACCCGGCGCTGCTGGGCGCGCGCGCATTGAATTCCGCGGAACGGCACACCCTCAACGAAGAAGCGCGCGCCGACGCTGCGGCGATTCTCGCGCCGTTCGGGACGATGCGCCGCTTCGAGCAGCTCGTCGTCGTCGGCGGCACCGCCTTCACCGCCGCGGCGATGGTCGCCGGCGGCGTGCGCGACGGCATCACGATGACGCGCAAAGACACGAACCGTCTGATCGACGGCCTGCTCGGCCGCGATCTCGACGCCCGCAAAGCGATGCCGCACATCCGGCCCCAACGCGCCGACATCCTTCCCGCCGGCTTGATCGTCGTCGACGAAGCGTGCCGTCTCCTCGGCGTGGACGTATTCACCGTCAGCGAAGCCGACTTGCTCCTCGGCTACCTCACCTCGTCGGCGTTCCGCGCGGTTCCGTTCGGGCCGAATCGGTAGCGAGTTCACGGCTCCGTAACAACGCCGCCATGACGGCGCAATGCCGGCCTGCCACAATGAGCGCGCAGCGTCGGTAGCTTAATTGGATAGAGCGTCACCCTGACTAAGTGACAGGTGCGGGTTCGAATCCCGCCCGGCGCGACCCGAACGAGTGATAGCCCTTGACGCGGCTGGTCACCGCAGGTACCATCAAGGGCGTCACTTAGTCGGACGGCGCTCGGCCCCCGGAAGCAATTTCGGGGGCTTCCCGTTTCTTATGCGGTCCAAGGCGGTACCGCACGAGTGCCGAAACGTCCCATCGGGATGATGGTGGAATTTGGTAGACACAGCAGACTTGTAGAACATGAGCCGGCCGGAAGGAAACGCCGGTCGGGATGCGCTCAAAGTCGGTGAACTCGCCGCGGTAGACCGCACGACAACGCCGAGCCAAGCTCGTTCGCCGACGGCGAACGTGAAGGTGTAGAGACTGGACGGGCGCGACCTAATTCATTCCGCGCAACGTATCCGCAGCACGGAAGGACACGGTCAAGGCACAGTCCGGACCACGAACGTCGCACGGTGATGCGGCGGCGGCGAAAGCCGAAGTGGTGCGAAAATCTGCAGCGGTGAGAGCCGCGTCCGGGTTCGAGTCCCGGTCATCCCACGACTTTGGTCGGCTGAAGAGGCGGGTTTCCGGCTCCGAGACTTGACCTCTTCCGGATGACCTATTATTTTGTACTGGTTGGAGGGCCCGCGGCCCTCGCCTAGAAGCCTGAGCAGTTCCCGACGACCCGGCGAGCCGCCGGGTTTCGTGCGTCCGGAGGTTTCCGAAGCTGAAGATCCTCGTCACCGTCAAGCTCGTCCCGGATACGAACGCCGACAAGCGCATCGATCCGGCGACCAAACGCCTCGTCCGTACCGGCGTCGACACGGTTCTCAACCCGTTCGACGAGTACGCGATCGAAGCGGCCCTGCAGCTCAAGGAGAAGCTGAACGACGGTTCCACGGTGACCGTCGTGTCGATGACGCCCGCGTCCGGCAAGGAGATCGTCCGCAAAGCGCTCGCGATGGGCGCCGACGACGCGGTGATGCTCTCCGACGACGCCGTCGCCGGCAGCGACCTGTGGGGGACCGCGGTCGCGCTCGCCGCGACGATCAAGGCCCAGAGCCCCGATCTCGTCATCACCGGCACGCAGTCGACCGACGCGATCAGCGGCGACCTGCCGGGGATGCTGGCCGAGAAGCTCGGCGTGCCGGGCCTGACCTACGCGCGTTCGATCGAGGTCGCC
>JAFAKB010000039.1 GCA_019235885.1 Candidatus Eremiobacterota bacterium
GCCTCGGCGCCGAGCACGGCCTTGCGGCTCAGGTTGATGCGGCCTTGCGAGTCGATCTCGATCACCTTGACCATGATCTGGTCGCCCGGCTTCACCACGTCCTCGACCCGCTCGACGCGCTGCGGCGCGAGCTGCGAGATGTGCACGAGCCCTTCTTTGCCCGGCAAGATGGCGACGAAGGCGCCGAAGTTCATCAGGCGCGTGACCGTGCCGAGGTAGGTCTCACCCGGTTTCACTTCCTTGGTGAGCGCCTCGACCATCTGCTTCGCCTTCTCGGCCCCGGCGGCGTTCGCGCCGGCGATGAACACCCGCCCGTCGTTCTCGATGTCGATCTTCACGCCGGTGTCGGCGACGATCTTGTTGATCACCTTGCCGCCGGGTCCGATCACGTCCTTGATCTTGTCGGGGTTGATCTGCAGCACGATCATCCGTGGCGCGAACTCGGAGAGCTCCTTGCGCGGCTCGGCGATCGTCTCTTTGAGCTTCCCGATGATGAACAGGCGCGACTTCTTCGCCTCGGCGAGCGCGTCGCGCATGATCTCGGTGGTGATCCCGGCGACCTTGATGTCCATCTGGATCGCGGTGATCCCCTCGGTCGTCCCCGCGACCTTGAAGTCCATCTCGCCGAGCGCGTCCTCGATCCCCTGGATGTCGGTGAGGATCGCGTAGCCTTTGCCCTTGAGGATGAGCCCCATCGCGACGCCGGCGACGTGATCCTTGATCGGCACGCCGGCGTCGAGCAGCGCGAGCGTCGAGCCGCAGACCGAGGCCATCGACGAGGAGCCGTTCGATTCGAGCACTTCGCTGATCACCCGCAGCGTGTACGGGAAGTCGGCTTCGTCCGGCAGCACCGGCATGAGCGCGCGCTCCGCGAGCTGGCCGTGGCCGATCTCGCGCCGTCCGGGCGAGCGCATCGGACGCGTCTCGCCGACCGAGTACGGCGGGAAGTTGTAGTAGTGCATGTAGCGCTTGTTCGGGATCGCGAGAATCCCGTCCAAACGCTGCTCGTCGCTGATCGAGCCGAGCGTCGCGGCGGTGAAGACCTGCGTCTGCCCGCGCGTGAAGACGCCCGAGCCGTGGACGCGCGGCACGTAGTGCACCTTGCACCAGATCGGCCGGATGTCGCCCGGCTTGCGGCCATCGGGACGAATCCCCTCGTCGACGACCATCGTGCGCAGCTCGTCCTCTTCCATCGCCTTGATCGTCTTCTCGAAGTCCTTGGCCTTCGGGTCTTCGATCAGCGCGCGAACGGCGGGATCGTCTTTCTTCGCGAGCTTCGCCAGCGCGGTCTCGCGCGAGAGCTCGCCGAGCGCGGCGTTGCGCTCGAGCTTGTCGGTGACGCGCATCGCCTTGGCGACTTCCTTGGCGAAGTTCTTGCGCACCCACTTGTCAAGCTTCTCGTCGGTGGCGAGGAGCGGGAACTCGCGCTTCGCCTTGCCGGCTCTCTTCGCCAGCTCGTCGATCGCGGCGACGATCTTCTTGATCTCGCCGTGCGCGAACTCGACCGCGCCGAGGAAGTCGTCCTCGGAGATCTCCTTCGCGCCGCCTTCGACCATCATAATGTCGGTCGAGGTCCCGGCGACGACGACTTCCATCCCGCCGCTCTCGTACTGCTCGAGCGTCGGGTTGGCGACGTATGCGCCGTTCTCGTCGCGGCCAACGCGGATCGCGGCAATGTTTTTCTGGAACGGGATGTCGCTGACGGCGAGCGCCGCGCCCGCGGCGCACACGGCGAGCACGTCGCTGTCGAGCGCGGGATCGGTCGAGAGGACCGTCGCGATGATTTGAATGTCGTTGCGGAAGCCGTCCGGAAAAAGCGGACGGATGGGGCGATCGATCTGCCGCGCGCTCAGGACCGCGTGTTCCGACGGTCTCCCTTCGCGCTTGATGTAGCCGCCCGGGATCTTGCCGGCCGCGTACATCTTCTCTTCGTAGTCGCAGGTGAGCGGGAAGAAGTCGATCCCTTCCCGGGGTTTCTCCGACGCCGTCGCGGCGCAGAGGACGACGATCTGATCGCCGTAGCGGACGAGAGCGCTGCCGTTCGCTTGCTTCGCAAGCTCGCCCGTCTCGATGACGAGCTGCCGGCCACCGATCTCGAGCGAGACGGATTCTGGCACTGGTACTCCTAGATTTTCTGTTCTTGTTCGTATGTTCGTCTTTTGCGTGAACGGGCTGCGGTTCGGCACGCCGCCGCAGCCCGCCTTTGCGCCGGATCTCTCGCCGCTGGGCGCTCGGTTGCGGTGCCCGCGACCGCCGCTACGGTGCGGCGGCGAGCTCGTCCGGTTCGGGCCGCGCGCTCGACCGCACGACGAAGGGCTCCACCGTCAAGGCATACCGCGCGCCCGCCGGGGGCCCGTGCGGCACGATTCGCACCAGCAAACGTGCTCCGCCGACGTCGAGGATCTCGGAAAACGCGCCGCGCCGCGTCTCATCTTGCGCGAAGTACATCGCGACGAGGGGGATCAGGGCTGGCGGAAGTTCCACCCGCTGGGCCGGCCACATGACGGCTCGACCCGCACCGTCGAGCAGAAACACGTCGGGCACGGTCCGGCGGAGCGCGATCTCCTCGAGGATCGCCGCAACGATGCGGTCCTTCATCGCGAGACCGCCGGGAAGACGTCGCCGCGCATCAGAGCCCGAACACGGTGGCGACGATCGCGCTGCGTTTCGTCACCTTCGTCTTGCGGCCGATCTTTCGGATGTGCTCTTGCACGGTCGTCGCGCCGATCCCGAGCCGGCGCGCGATCTCGTTCGTCGACTCTCCACCCAGCAAGCCCTCGAGGACTTCCGTCTCGCGCGCGCTCAGCTTGAAGCGCTCCGCGGCCTTCGCGACGGAGTTGCGGACGGCAAACTTTTCGAGCAGGACGGCATAATGGTTCAGCGAGCCGGCCGCGTCGAGCCGCAGCACCCGAACGACCTGCGTCAGCGAAAGGATGGCGACCGCGGTGGATTCACCGGATTCGGCGAGCCGGTGCTTCAGGCGGCGCACGAGCGGCGCGAGCGCCTCCGGCAAGGGCCCCCCGTCGCCGGCGGTGTCGTCCGCGGTACGAAACACGACGCGCAAGTCGTCGTCGACGACGTAGAACTTCGGCGTTTGGCGGACGCGCGCGAGCTCGAGCGGGTCGTCGCCCTGACGCTGCTCGTTCATGCGAACCGCCCGCGCGCGGAGGGCAATCCAGCGCGGTATCCGAGCAGAGCTGATCGTTTCGAGCCAGAGAGCCATGGGGCGAAAGATCTCCGCTGCGGCGCTTCGGAAATTCTGAACCGAGGTGCGACGCGACGCGGGCAACCGATAAGGCAGCCCGCGAATCGACGCGATTCCCGGCGACCGGTCCGAGATCGGCCGCCTGCGTCAGAGTACCAGTCCGCCGCAGATTGCGGGATCGTCTATTTCGAGGATTCGTCCGCTGCTCACGGGCTACCGCCCTCCGAGAACCGCCGCTACGATCTCTTTGCGCTTCGAAACGTTCATCTTGACGCCGATGTTGCGCGCGTGCGTTGCGACCGTCGAGTCCGCGATCATCAGTTGCTCGGCGATCGCCGCCGTCGAGGCGCCGCGCACCAAGTGCTCGAGAACCTCGCGCTCGCGTTCGCTGAGGCCGAAGCGCTCGACCGCGACATCGACCGGCGAGCGCACCGCGAGCCGTTCCAAGAACAGCGCGTAGTGCGAACGGCCGTCACCCCGCAGGCGCACGAGCCGCACGGCCTGGCCCGGTCCGGCCAGCCCGAGCAAAACGTCGGCCCCAGGATCGCTCGCAATCAGCTTCAGCACGGTGGCTCGCGCGGCAGCGCTCAACGAACGTTCGTCGACCCCGCGCAGCAAGACGTCCCCCGTCGCATCCATGACGTACACGCGGGGGGCGGAGCGCATGGAGACAAGGGAAAGCGCTTCACCGTTATGCTCGGCGACGTTCTGAGTTTTTAGCACGGGAGCAGACCGAGTTCGCACGCACGGCCTCGTCCCCTCCGCGCCGCTCTCATGGAGCCCGCCGTAATGGTGCGGTATTTTGCCTTTTGCGGATCGGCATGCCCACAAAGTATCCCCAAGACAGGCTATGAGCAACCAGGCACCCTAGGCCATCCCAAAAAACAAAACGATAGCTTAACCGGCCTGCGCGCCGCGTCGACACCCGGGCGCGCAATGCTTAGGCGCTCGGGCGGATTGACCGTGGTCACACACCGGCACCCGTGATTGGCTAGGACTTATGACCCCATGCCATTGGGCCGATGAGCCTTATATGAACGGATTCAAGCTCTCGCCTCTGCTTCTCGCTATGGCGACGTTCGGCGCTCCCGCCGCGGTGTCGGCGACACCCGTCACGCCGCCTGCGCCGCCGGACGCGCATCAGCTCGGGGCCGTCGTCCATCTGAACCTCACGATCCTGCCGCAGGCCGTCGTGGGCGTTCGAACGAGCGAGCGCGGCGCACCGGAACTCCTCGTGCGCGGAAACGCGGGCGTCCCGCTGAGCCAGTCTGTGGCCGGCTTCCTCGTGCGTGACAGCCGGGGTGAACGATCGCTGGCCGACGCGGCGAGCCTGCAATCCGCGATCGCCGAGTCCCGGCGCGCGGGCGAACGCGAGATCGACGTCACCGTTATCTTCTGACGTTCCGCACGGTGCGCCGCGCGGCGCACCTTTGCAATATCCTTACTCCTGAGGCGGTCCGCGCCATCCAAAATCCCCGGTTTGTAGGATGGCTGCCGTGAGAGCCGGGTGATAGCATTTCCGGCGAGACGAGCTCGACCTTTCATCGAAGCGCGGGTGTTCGCGCCCCTTGTGCGGAGAGAGTTCGGATCTCACTTGATTGCTCAGGGCCTTCTGCGCCGGTGCTCTCGCCCTTGAATGCGGCTGAACCATCGTAGAGCTTGGGCTCTCCTCTCTTTTCCGTCTCAGGAGCTCGCGTGAAGAAACTTGCCCTCGTCGCGTTCGCGGCGGCCCTGGCGCTCGCGCCTGCGGTCTCGTCTGCGTCAACCGACTCCAATCCGAAGCCCGTCCCGGGCGGCGGCGTGCCCCCCGGCCAGACGCAATACCTCAACACGGTGACGACGATCAACTTCACCGTCACCCCGGCGTGCACGTCGCTGACGTCGCCGGACACGATCAACTTCAGCGCCCAGCCGACCACCAACAATCCGACCGCCCAGGCGAACTTCCCGGTCAACTGGAATTGCGGCAACGGCATTCAGCCGCACGTCACGTTTCTGTCCACCGGCACCGCGCCTTGCAATCTGGTGAACGGGTCCTACCAGATCCCATATCAGATTTTCGCGAGCGGGCAAACGCCGCCGAACCTCTGCAACGCGACCGATAAGGGGATCGGCAACAACGTGCAGTACGCGGCGCCGGCCGGCGAGTCGGGCAACAGCGGCCACACCTTCAACATCGTGACGGGGCAGCTCGTCGACGGTAATGGCCAAGCGCTGTACCCGCCGCAGACGTACACCGACACGGTCAACGTCTACCTGAATTTCTAGTTCGGTCGAAGAAGGGTGCGGCAGAGCTGGTGTGCTGCCCACCCTTTCTTTCTCTTCTCGGTCAGGAGGATCGGTTTTGCGTACAGTGGATGTGGTGCGAGCAGCCGGCGTCGCCGGAATCTTGGCCGCCGTCGCGGCCGCCCCCGTCTGCGCGAGCGAACAGCACGCCGCCGCGGCGCCGGTGCTGCCGTGCTCCAGTCAGGTCGGAACGTTCCGGTTCACCACGCCGCCGGCGTCCCAGCCGTTCGCGACGTTCGCCGCCGCGATCTCCGTCTCGTGCGCGCCGGCGACCTCCTTCAAAGTGCGCTTTCACTCCGGAAACAATTGCCGAATGAGCGCGGGCGGGGACATGGTTGCCTACGCGCTCTTCGCCGATCCCGCGGCGACGAAACCGCTGCTGGACTGCGCTCCCGGCGGCGACGTCGAGCTCACGGGCCGAGGAAGCCAGACGTTCATGGTGTACGGGCGCACCGGCCTCGTCACGCCGGCGATCCGTCCCGGCGACTACAGCGATACCATCAGCGTCGAAATCGAAAGCACCTGATCCATGTACCTCGGTCTCATTCCTCGGCGAGCGCCGGCGGCAGCGCTCGCCTTCTCGTTGGCGCTGGGCGGCATCGCGGCGTCGCCGGCGCTCGCGAACATCGGCGTCTCGCCGCTCCGCGCCTCGATTGCATCGGGTGAGCGCTCCGCGGCCTTCACGATCACCAACGTGCAGGGCACCGATCTCACCGTGGAGGCCGAAGTCGAGCGCTGGGAACGCGTCGACGGGGTGGACAAGCGCACCAAGACCGACGACTGGATCTTGAATCCTCCGGTGATGACGATTCCGGCCTACGGCGCGCGCGTGATCCGCATGGCGCTGAAGCGGCCGAACGAGTCGCCGACCGAAGTCGCGTACTCGCTGATCGTCAGCGAAGTGCACGCCGCCAACGTCGACCGCGGGCTCGGCCTCGCCGTCAAGATGCACGCGATTCTGCCCGTGTTCCTCATGCCGTCGAGCGTTTCGAAGAGCCGTCCCGAGTGGAGTGCGGCGCGCGAGGGCCCCAAGCGCATCGTTCTCAAGGTGAAGAACGTGGCTTCGACCCACATCCACATGACCGGCTTCCTGCTGAAAGACGCGGCGGGAAAGACGCTGGAGAACCAAACCCCGTCGTACGTCTTCCCCGGTGAGTCTCGAAGCTGGACGATCGAGCTTCCGCCCGATGCGGCTGCGACGGCCTTCGTGCTGCAGGTGAAGACGGACGAGGGCGTGCAGACCGTCCCGGTCTCGGGACAGTAAGATGCGCGTGCGATGGATCGCGGTCGTTGCGTTCGTCCTCGCCGCGTGCGTCGGCCAGCGCGTCGCCGCTGCGCCCGAGTTCGAGCAGCGCGTCTTCGCCGTCGTCATCAACGGCGAACCGGTGAGCTCAGGCTCCGTCGTCCTGCAGGCCGGCGACGGGTCGATCCTCGTCGCCGGCGACGACCTCAAACGCTGGCGGGTGAAGCTCGACGCTCGCGTCCCGCGAACTGCGCTCGACGGGCGCGCGTATTTTTCACTGCGCGACTTTCCCGGCGTCACGGCGCGCGTCGACGAGTCGCGCCAGATTCTGGACCTGCGCGTCCCGGCGGGGCTCTTCGAGCCGACGACGCTCGGCTTCGGCCGGCCCGGCGAGCGCAGGTTCGACCGCAGTCCGGGCGCGTTCATGAACTACTGGTTCAGCGACACGCATTTCGCCGGTACGGCCTTCGAGCAAGGGATCTTCGAGCTCGGCGCCTCCGGAGCACGGGGCGGGGTCCTCACCAGCACGGTCGGCTGGCGGCCGTCCTCGTTCGGGGCCGGCTGGCAGCGCCTGAACACGACCTGGGAGCGCGACTTCGCGGAGGCCCGCAAGACGCTCCGCATCGGCGACGGGATCTCGTCCCCGGGACGGCTCGGCGGCACGGTCTCGTTCGGCGGCATCCAGGTCGCCAGCGACTTCGCGGTCGACCAGGAGTTCCAGGTCAGTCCGGCGCTGGCGATTCGCGGGGTGACGCCGAGCTCGTCGCTGGTGGACGTCCTCGTCAACAACGTGCCGGCGGTGAACGCGCAGCCCGTTCCCGCGGGTCCGTTCCTGCTCAACACGCCGCCGCTCGGGATCGACGGCCAGGGCCAGGTTCGGGTGATCGTTCGCGACGCGCTCGGCGCGGAGCACGTGGTCGTCGAGCCCTTCTACCAATCGCGCTATCTGCTGCGGCCGGGCGTCGACGAATACTCGTACGAGGCGGGTTTCATGCGCGGCGCGGGAAGCGCGCTCTCGTCGTACGGGAAACCGATGGCGTCGGGCACGCTCCGCCACGGGGTCACCGACAACTTCACCGCTGAAGGTCACCTCGAAGCGACCTCCGGTCTCGCGCTGGGCGAATTGACCGCCGACGTCACCTTTCCGCGCTTCGGCTTGGTCAGCGCCGGCCTGGCCACGAGCTTCACGCCGGCCGGGACCGGCCTTCGCGCGCTGCTTGGCTACGAGTTCCGCGCGTTCAACGGGATGGCTCTGGCGGCGAACGTGACGGCCGCGAGCCCGCAGTTCAAGACGATCGGATTCGACGCGCGCGCGAGCGGAGTGACGGAACAATTCGCCGTGACGCTGCCGGTGCGAACGCTCGCGGCGTCGTTCGGATTTCTCGCGACGCACCCGACGCAGGGGCCGGCGGTTTCATACGCGACGGTCGGGCTCTCCGGCCGGCTCGGCTCCGGAACGCTGAACCTGTCGACGACGCAAGGACTCTCCGGGACGCCGGCGGCGTACTTCTTCACCTACATCACTCACATCGGGCGCAACACGCTCTCGACGCGCACGAGCAACTCCGCCGGCATCGGGCGCACAAGCATGGACTACGCGACCGCGCTGCCGCCGTCGGGCTTGGGAAGCGCCGTCGATCTCTCGCTGAACCGCGACAGCGGCGGGCAGCCCTTCGTCGGTGGTTCGTATCTGCTGGAAGCGGCACCGCTGCACTTTGACACGTTCATCGACCGCGATCTCGTCCTCTCGAATCTGCGCGGAGCGTTCGCGCTGGTCGGCGGCAAGGCGTTCGCAACGCGCGACATTCCGACCAGCTACGGGCTGGCGATCGTTCCGGGCTATCCGAACGTGCGGGTCTACGTCAACGGCCTCGAGGCCGGCCGCACCGACAAGGACGGCAAAGTCGCGCTGCCGTTCCTCGTTCCGTACGCCGTGAACAGAATCTCGCTCGACCAGCGTGATCTCCCGATCTCCGCGAACATCGATCACTTCGAAGAGACGCTCGTGCCATACTTCCGCAGCGCGGCGATCGTCCGCTTCGCGACCGGACGCGCTGGCGGCGTGATCGTTCGGCTCCGCCTCGCCGACGGCAGCGCGCTTCCCGCCGGTTCGTTGGTGATGTCGCGCGACGGCTCGCAGACGTATCCGGTCGGGGACGACGGCCTGACGTACCTTAGCGCGGTTGCGGAAGGAACGTCGGCGTACAAAGCCGTCGTCGGTGGTGACGGCAAATGCGAGTTCACCGTCGACGTTCCACACGACGCTTCGGCGATACCGGATCTCGGAAGCGTCGTGTGCGTGACGATGCCGCCGAGCGCGGCAAGCGCCTCGCCCTCGCCGACGGGAACACCGGCACCACCGATGATGCCGCCGCCGACAGCCGCGCCGGCGAGCCCCGCCGCAACGACGGCGCCGAGCCCCGCCGCAACGACGGCGCCGCGTTAGCGGCGCAGGCCGAGATCTGCGATCAGCTTGCGGTAGCGCTCGAGATCTTTGTGCTGCAGGTACGCGAGCAGGCGCCGGCGCTGGCCGACTTGCATGAGCAAGCCGCGGCGGCTGTGGTGGTCCTTCTTGTGGACCTTCAGGTGCTCGTTGAGCTGGTTGATCGACGCGGTGAGGATCGCGATCTGGACGTCGGCCGAGCCGGTGTCGTTCGGGCCGCGGCCGTACTTGCTCGAAAGCTCCGACTTTTGTTCTTTGGTCAGGGGCACGGGGTACCGATCTCCTTCTTCAGACTCGCGCGCCAGCAGACTCCGTGGGTCCGCGGCGGCGACCGGCGGATCATATCATTTCCGGCCCCCGCGCGTCAAAGCGCCGGGTTCTCGTTCTCTTCTTCTTGGGCGGTCGTGATCGCGTCGCGCAGCGCTTGCAGCTCGGGCGGAAGATCGGTCGTGCGCTCGCCGAGCATCTCGAGCGCGGTCAGTGCGCGGCGGGCTTCGGCGCGGTCGAGCGGGACGTACAGCGTGCGCGCCAGCTCTTCGTCGAGCCGCTCGAGCGCGCGCTTCGCCATGTTCGCTTGACCGAACGAGTACGCGTGGTGACTGGCGTTTCCGAGCAGTTTGAGCTCGGACTCTAGCCAGTCGCGGTAATCCTTGAGCAAGACGTCCTCCAATGCGCGCGGAACCGGGTGCGCCGTGAGCGATGCCTTTCGACAGGCGCCGGGCGACGACTACGTGACGGTGGCGCGCGTCGGCGACGTCGCGCCGGGAACCGGAAAGGCCGTCGTCGTCGGCGACCGCGAGATCGCGCTCTTCAACGTCGACGGGACGTTCTATGCCCTCGACAACACCTGCCCGCACCAGGGCGGCCCGCTCGCCGAAGGCTGGATCGAAGGGACGCAGGTGACGTGCCCGTGGCACGCGTGGACGTTCAAGCTGACCGACGGCAAGATGACCCTTGGCGACTACGCCTCGGTCGAACCGTTCGACGTCCGGGTCGAGGACGATCAGGTGCAGGTCAGCCGCAATCCGCGGCCCGCGTAGCGGCGCCTAAACCAGCGCGTCGCGAAGGTCGGCGATGCGGCGCGAGCCGGTCGCGAAGAGGGCGATTCGCAGGGCGGTGATCAGCTCGTCGATCAGCGCGGCGACGGCGGCGTCGGACTCGTCGGCGGCGCGCAGGAACGGCAGCGCCAAGCCGGCCAGGTCTGCGCCGAGCGCGAGCGCTTTGGCGATCTGGACGCCGTCGCGGATTCCGCCGCTGGCGACGAGCGGCACTGACGGCAGCGCGGCGCGCAGGGCGGCCGTCGCGCGGGGCGTCGCGTAGCCCCAGTCGCCGAACGCTTCGGCGATCCGCTCGCGGGCAGGGTCGCCGGAGCGCTTGCCCTCGACGCGCGCCCACGACGTGCCGCCGGCGCCCGCGACGTCGATCGCCGCGACGCCGCACTCGAGCAGCCGCGCGGCCGTGGACGGCGCGAGCCCCGAGCCGACGCTCTTCGCGATCACCGGCACGTCGAGCGCCGCGCAGACGGCGGCGATCTTCGGTTCGAGGCCGCGGAAGTTGGTGTCGCCGCCCGGCTGCAGCGCTTCCTGGAGCGGATTGAGGTGCAGGTAGAGCCCGTCGGCGCCGAGCGCGTCCACCAGCCGCCGCGCGTCGTCGACGCGGACGGCGTAGTTGAGCTGGACGGCGCCGAGGTTCGCAAACAGCACGACCTTCGGCGCGACGGCGCGGACGTCGAAGGTCGCCCGGAGCGCGTCGTCCTCGAGCATCGCCCGGCCGCTGCCGAGCGCGAAGGCGATCCCGGCCGCTTCGGCGCCGCGGGCCAGGCGGCGGTTGATCTCGCCGGCGCGGGCGGTTCCGCCGGTCATCGAGGAGATCAGCAGCGGCGCGCGCAGCGGCCGGCCGAGGAACGAGGTCGAGACGTCGACGTCGGCGAGCGCCAACTCGGGCAGCGCCTCGTGGCGCAGCCGCACGCCCTCCCAGCCGGCCTCGAGGCGCGAGGCCACGTCCTCGTTCAGGCACACGTCCAGGTGGCGCGACTTGCGTTGCTCGGTCGACTCCGCCATCGTCGCGAGAGGCCTCCGCGCCGCGGGCGGCGATCCCCTTCAGCGATGGACGCTCAGCAGCCGGCCTACGACGGCGCGACCGGCACCGCCGGCGGCCCGGCCTTCGGCGCGGCGCTGACGAAGCTGGCCGCCGCCAAGGAGCTGGACCCGGCCGGGCTCGCCGCCGCCACCGGGCTCGACGAGGCGCTGCTGGAGCGCGTCCTCGCCGGCGAGGCGCGGCTCGCGGTCCCGGCGCTCGCGCGGCTGGCGCGCGCGCTGCGCCTGCGGCCGATCGGCTTTCTGCAGCAGACGGGGCTGCTCGGCCTCGACGTGTACGCCGGCGGCCTGGACCCGCTGTACTTCCTCCCGGACGGCCAGATCCGCTACGACGCGCGCATCTATATGCGCGAGATCAACCCCCGCCACGCCGTGCCCGAGGGCGACATGACGAAGCGCAATCCCGTCTTTCAGGCGATCACTGCGGACACGGTCCTGGACGCGCTCGGCAAGCTCGAGATCGAACTCGCCTACCTCTTGCGAGCGGCCGTCCAAGGGACGGGCGGGAGCCTTTGACGGCGGTCTTCGGAGAGCAGCCCGAAGCAGCCGGTCTCCCGAAAGGCGGCCCCGGCGCGCGGTGAGAACGCCCGATCCCTTATGGAGATCGAAGGCAAACGAATCGCAGCGCTCGTCGGGGACGGTTTTGAGGAGTCCGAGCTGATCGAGCCGCGCCGCGCGCTGGAAGAGGCCGGCGCCATCGTGACGATCGTCGGCGTCGACGACCGCGCGCTCACGAAGATTCGCGGCAAGCGCGGACTCGACGACGGGCAGAGCGTGAAGGCCGAGGAGCTCGTCGCCGACGTAACCGCCGACGACTTCGACGCGCTGCTGATCCCGGGCGGCCAGTCGCCGGACCACATCCGCACCAACAAAGACGTGCAGCGGTTCGTCAAAGAGTTCGATCAGGCGAAGAAGCCGATGTTCGTGATCTGCCACGGACCGCAGGTGCTGATCTCCGCGAACGTCGTGCGCGGCCGCACGCTGACCGGCTACGCCTCGTTCGCCGCCGACATCCGCAACGCGGGCGGTTTGTATCGCGACCAGCCCGTCGTCCAGGACGGCAACTGGGTAACCTCGCGCAACCCCGGCGACCTGGTCCTCTTCAACCGCGCGATCATCGAAAAGCTCGCCGCGCAGAGCGCACCGGTCTAAGATTTCATCGCACCCGCCCTTGTCGCGCGCGCTCGACGGCGTGATCGGTTGGCGTGAGCGAATTTCTCAAAACGTTGGAGACGCTGGGCGGCGTCACCGTCGAGCAGGTCCTCGCCTTCGCGGCGCTGATCCTCCCGGGCTTCATCTCGCTGCGCGTCTACGAAATGCGGCGCGGCGGCGAAGCGCGTAAGACCAGTGAAGTGCTGCTCGATCTCGTGGTCTACAGTTTGGTAACGGACGTGGCGGCTTTCGCCGCGCTGTGGCTGGTGGCCGGCATCGTACCCGACCGCCTTCAGCCGTTTCTGAAGGTC
>JAFAKB010000040.1 GCA_019235885.1 Candidatus Eremiobacterota bacterium
CACCAGGTAGCCGAGCATGCTACGCGAGCGTCATCTCGTACGGACGGATGTACTCGTCGCCACGCGGCTGCCACCGCAACCGCTTCGAGGTTCCGTAGAGATCTTCGTACTGGAACAAGACGATCCACGCGGCGTCGTCCTGCAGCGTCGTCGCGATCTGCTTGTAGAGCGCCTTGCGCTTCGCGACGTCGAGCTCGCCGCGCGCCTGGTCGGCGAGCTTGTCGATCTCGGGATTGCTGTAGCACGAGAGCGGCGCGCTTGAGGTGAACAGCGCCGTGATGACGCCGTCCGCGTCGGCCGAGGGCTGGTTCCAGCCCAGCTCGTACATCGGCGTGAGCGCGCGCCGGTTGAGCTGATCGGAGTACGAGACCCACTCCTGCGGGCGCACCGTCGTTTGAATTCCGGCCGCCTGCAGCTGTCCGGCGATCGCCTCGGCGATCTCGCGGTCGCGGTTGTAGCGCCCGATCGGCGCGTTCAGCACGAGCGAGATCCCTTTGCCGTCCGGATAGCCGGCTTTCGCGAGCAGCGCCTTCGCCTTGGCGAGATCGTGCTTGTAACCCGGCACCGACGCGTCGTAGCCGAAGTAGTTCGGCGGGATCGGCGAGGTGATCTCGTAGCCGCGCCCGCCTAGCACGTTCTTCACGATCGCCGGGACGTCGACCGCGTAGTTGATCGCCTGCCGCACCAGCTTGTTCTGCTGCGGGCCGGGCTGCAGCGTGTTGAAGGCGATGAAGAGCTGGCGCAGCGAGCGCGTGCTCTCGAGCTTCGTGTTCGTCCCGCCGACGAGCTGGATCTGGTACTGCGGCGGAACGTTGGTGATCAGATCGGTCGCGCCGGTGCGGAGCGCCGCGACGCGCGCGCCGGCTTCAGGGATCGGCTTGAAGACTACGTGGTCGATCTTCGGCTTGCCACCCCACCACTTCGGATTCGCGTCGAAGACGGTCTGGTCGTCGCGCTTCCATTCGCGCAGCACGTACGGACCGGTGCCGACAGGGTGTTCGCCCGCGTACGCGTTCCCGCGCGCTTGGAAGTATTTCGCGTCGACGATGAAGAGCGGGTTCTGCAGCCCCGGCGGGATCGCGGTCGGCGTCTTCGAGACGAAGCGCACGGTGTACGGATCCGGCGTCTCGACGCGGTCGATATCGCGCACGTACGGCGTCTGCTTGGAAGCATTGGCCGGGCTCTTGATCCAGTCGACGGTGTAGCGCACGTCGGCGCTGGTGAACGGATCGCCGTTCGAGAACGTCACGTTGCGCCGCAGCTTGTACTCTTCGGTCGTCGGGTTGATCCGCTTCCACGAGACCGCCAGCCGCGGCTCGTAGTTTCCCGGGCCGTTGCCGAAGTCCGCGAGCCGCTCGTAGACGTGCTGCACGACGTTGAACGTCGGCGTGATCGTCGTCGCGAGCGGGTTGAGCGTGTCGGCGTCGACCCCTTGCGAGATCGTGACCGTCGTGTCGGCCGCGCGCAGCGGCGGCGCCGGAGAAAGCGCCAGCAGGGCGCCCAAGAACGAGACGATGGCGCGCTTCATCGTGCGCGCATACGGCCGGGGCGGGGCGCCTCCCTTTAGCCGGTCGGCACGATGTCGGGGCGGTCGCCGCCGAGCAGCAGTTGCGGGACCTGCCGGAACGCATAGCCGCCGTCGGGCTGCAGATCGAAGACCCAGACCAGGTCGAAGCGGTCGTCGGGCCACTGCGGTGCGAAATCCCGGCCGAGGATCGCGTTCGCGATCTTCGGGATGCGCTTGTGCTCCCACGAGATCAGCACGACGCCGTCGGCGGCGAGGACGCGCGCCACCAGCGCCGGCTCTTCGTCGAGGACGTAGGTCGTGTCGACGGCGAGGTTCAGCTTCTCGGCCAGCGCGAGGATCGTCTCGTTCGGCCGCCCGTGGTCGCCGTCCATTCCGTGGCGCGGCGGCGAGTAGAGGCGCGTCGGGCACCGCAGCGTCGGGTTCAGCGGAACGCAGAAGAAGCTCACCAGCGCGCCCGCGCGCTGCCAGCCGCGGACGATCAGCGAATGCGCGTGCGGCATCCCCTTCTCGTCGATTCCCTGCGGCGGCGGGGCCGGGGGCGGCTTCTCGCCGTGCCGGATGATCGCGATCTGCTCGGGCCGGGCCGGATTGCTCATCGCGGCGGAGATTCGTGCATGGCCCGTTCAGGCCCTCAGAGAAGCGGGACCCCTCCCGCCACAAGGACACCGCATGGGCCGTAGGCTCCTCATCGCCGCGCTGCTGCTCGCGCTCGCGTTTCCCGCGGTGCCCGCGCGCGCCGCCGACCCGGCGACGGTGACGATCACGCAAGGCGTCGACGCCAGCACGCTCGACCCGCTGAAAGCCTCGGTCACGCCCGACACCAACGTGCAGGCGCAAATCTTCGACACGCTGGCGCGCCGCTCGCCCGACGGCTCTTCGCTCGTCCCGCAGCTCGCAACGGCGTGGAAGCGGATCGCGCCCGCGGTGTGGGAGTTCAAGCTGCGGCGCGGCGTGACGTTCTCGAACGGCGATCCGTTCACCAGCGCCGACGTGAAGTTCAGCGTCGAGAAAATTCTCGATCCGGCCTACAAGTCGCAGCAGGTGCCGCGCGTCGACACCGTCGCGCGTGTGGAGACGCCCGACCCGTACACGGTGCGCTTCCTGACGAAGCGGCCGACGCCGCTGCCGCCGACGATCACGCGGCCGATCTTCATCGCCGACGCGAAGTTCTGGCAAGAGCACGGCGACGCGTACGTCGCGGAGCACCCGATGGGAACCGGTCCGTACGTGCTGCGCTCGTGGCGCCGCGACGATGCGCTCGAGCTCGAGGCGAACCCGCGCTACTGGGGCGGCATACCGCCGGTCGCGCACGTCGTGTTCAAGCCGATCCCGGAGGCGGGGACGCGGGTCTCCGCGCTGCGCACCGGCGCGAGCGATCTGATCACCAACGTCCCGTTCCAGTACGCGACGCTGCTGGCCGGCGGTTCGAACACGCGGATGGCGAGCGCGCGCAGCGTGCGCGTGCTCTACATCGCGTTCAACACCCTGCAGCCGGGCCCGCAGCAGAACGTGCTGGTGCGGCAGGCGCTGAACTACGCGCTCGACGTGCCGGCGATCGTCAAAGCGGTTCTCGGCGGACGCGCGTACGAGCTGGGCGAGCCGGTCCCGCCGAACTTCTTCGGCTACGATCCCCGTTTGGCGCCGTACCGGCACGACGCGGCGAAAGCGAAGGAGTTGCTCGCGAAGGCCGGCTATCCCGACGGCAAAGGGCTCTCGCTCACGCTGTACGCGCCGCAGGGCCGCTACAACGGCGACAAAGAGGTCGCACTCGCGGTCGCGGGACAGCTGCAAGCCGCCGGCGTGCACGTCGACGTGCGCACGCAAGAGCGGGTGAGCTACTATTCGCAGGCGCTGCGCCGCGCGCTCTCGCCGATGTACATGCTCGGCTGGGGCAACATCACCTACGACGCCGACAACACGCTCTCTTCGCAGCTCGTCTCCGACGCCGTCAGCTCGACGTACGCGAACCCGACCGTCGACAAGCTGGTCGACGCCGCGCGCTACGAGCTCGACACCACGAAGCGCAAGGCGCTTTACGCGAAAGCGTTGCGGATCATCCACGACGACGCGCCGTGGCTGTTCCTGTTCCAGTACGAAGACTTGTACGCCACGTCGAAGCGACTCCGGTGGCAGCCCCGGCCCGACGAGGCGATCTATGTCACAGAGATGCAACTCCGATAGCGCATGCTCGCGACGGCGATCCGTTCTCGGCAAACGAGATGAACTCTCTTGCATCGACATGCAGCTCGAGCTGATCTATCGGTGGTAGACTCGAGCGATCGTAACGCCGTTTTCCTGCGAGTGCGCTCATGTTCACAATTGCCTCCATCGACCGCGTGCCGAAACGGAACGACCGAACGCGCAAGAAGGCATCGACCACACCCTGGTCAACGTTGAGCGTCCTACGAAGCGTCGGCCGCAGCGAACGTCCTCGCTCGGGAACCATCTCCACAAGATCGCCGGGACTTCTCTCCAAGAACGTGCACAAAAGCTTCGCGCGCCGGAACGCCGTCGCTGCGTCTATTTTAGTGTACGCTTTTCCGTTCCTCGTCTCGGAGCCGTAGTCCAGCGCCGGCACGTCGACGAATCCTTTCAGGCGGCTGACGAAGTCGGGAACCTTATCGCGTACCGAGTCCTCCGTGTAGGTTGTGTGGACATCGCAGTCCGCGGTGTCATCGTCACAGCCTTTCGCCTTGCGAAGAAATGCGCTCTTCGTCGCATGCGTCGCACCGGCGAACACGAAGATCGAGCGGCCGACGTTGTAAATCGCGGAGCCGTCTTGGTACTTCCCGTCTTGCATCGGCGCCAAGAAGTAGCGCAGCCAGCCGAAGCCATTCTTGTACCGAGTGTCGAACTCGTCCCAAAACACCAGTGGCAGTTTGCCGGAGAGCGCGTCATCACGTACCTGCTGCAAAGCGATCGCGATTGATTCGGGACCGTTGAACTGAGAAAGATTGAACTCTCGAACCTGCACGCCGGTATAGCGCCCTCCCGGAAGGTCGCTCCCAAGCTGCTTGATGGAAAATGACTTGCCTGTGCCGGGCGGGCCGAAAACCGCGATGGACAACGGTGTCGCCAGGTTCGAGCCGACGTAGTTCACAATCAGCTGACGGACAGCGGTAAGGTTCTCTAGTTCTTTACGGTTCGTCACGAAAAGCTGGCCGATACGCATCGTCGGGAACGGAAATTGTGCCGAGCTTCCGTAGATAAGATTGGCGCATTCTCGCAGGATCGCGTCGGCGTTCTCCTCGCCGATCTGGCCTGGTGGTAGAAGCTGATCGAGCATCGTCCAATCGCAGAACGATGTGTCCGGACCGACGGCGACCTCACGGAGCGCCTTCGCCTCGCCGATTGCGTCACGATCGGGAGAGAGAAACATCATCACGCGGTCGATGAGGCGTTTCCTGAGCTCGAGATCCCACGTATCCGGGGAAACTGCAGACCGGAGCTTCGGGAGCAACTTTTCGTAGGAACTCGGGTATGCCTCGAACTTTCGCCAGTCCTCGTAGATGCGCCCGAGCTCGAACGCGAGTCCATCCGAATCGTAATGAAGCCCCGGGTGGGTTTCGAGACACTCGTTAATCTGGCTGATCAGGCTTTGCTTGCTGTCGAGGATTTCTCCGGGCCCATACAGCAGCGTTCGCACGTCGGTCGCGGCCTTTTCGACGATCGCCACGATCTCGTGCTCTGCGACGGCACTGCGCAGCACGCTGGCGATCATCGATGAATGGAAGCGCAGCTTCTCGGGGAGTTCCGTGTCACGCAAGTCATCGGCTCCGATCGAAACGTAGCCGTTTTCCAACAACCGTCGGGCCGCGACCACGCCCGCCCTGACGCCCACGGCGAGATCGGGATCATTTCCGCTCTTTCGGATGATCTCTAACGCCAAGCCTGCGGTCAGACAATACGTCAAACCGGTCATCGTTCCGTCGTACTGCGCTTCCCAACGTCCCTCCACCCATTGCGGATCGTAGATGAGCCTGGCGCGCAGTTCGGTGCCCAGCTTGCTGAAGATCGCAGCACCGGAAGCACCGAACGAGACGACTAGATACGCGGAGCCTTGGAGCGCTTCGAATATCTCGCCGTAGGTGGTGCTCGTGAGCTTCTTGATGTTCTCGTACAGCTCCGCAAGCGTTTGTTCCCACGAGAGCCCGCGGCTGATACGTAGCCCCGCCTGACGAAGATCTTCGGCGGTGACGACGAGAACGAGCCGTCCGCGAAAACCTCTGTCTGGGAAGATCGTCTTCCAGAAAACCGCATCGGGGTCGAAGCGGGGACGGCACCGCTCGACGATGAGCCAGCGGTTGTCACACGTCGGCTCCTTCAGCGACGCCGGCCACGCACAGGGAAAATTCATAAACCCGCCTTCATCGTCACCGATCGATTGGCTGACGACGACCAGCGCGGCGTTGCCGTCGTCCCCGGTCGTTAGGTTGGGAAGACTCTCCGGAGCTTGCCGATCGATCCCCAGCGTCTCTTTGATGCGCCACACCACTTGATTCTCCGAGCCGCGGCGCTTCGGGTGTTGTGAGCAGATGACGTAGGAGGCCGAATACGGATCATGGGCCTCGACATTGTCTTCCATCTTCCAACCAGTCGGTGTTAAGACGCGTGGGTGAACGCCGCGCGTCGCGACGGTCGGGAGGCCCGCGAGCATTCGCGTGATGATTTCCGCGACGGAATACGCGCCCATCTTCTGCACGTAGCGCTTAGTCCGCGATCGTACCTCACTTTGTGCGAGACGCCATTCGGCGATCACGTCTCCTGCGACGACGATTTTGAACTCCGAGTGCCGTGGAGCGTCTCCGGCCGGCGAGTCTTGCAGCTGCATCGTCATGCGACACCTCGGACGCGCCATGCGTCCATCCCGGTCTCACGGGGCCGTAGGCCTCAGGAACGGGCTCGCTCCTTCCACTCCCTCGCTCAGCCCCCTTGTCTTGTTCGTAAAGATTGGCCATCCGGATAGTGCAGGAGCACGGGCGCCGCTGGCCTATGGTGGCTCTCGTGGCGCTTCCAGGCGGCTCGAGCTGGCCCTCGCGCGCGATTGCGCGCTCGACGCGGGCGATGGTCGCCTCGCCGCACGCGCTCGCAACGGCGGCCGGCGTGGACGTACTGCGGCGGGGCGGGAACGCGGTCGACGCGGCGATCGCGGCGAACGGCGTGCTGGCCGTGGTCTACCCGGCGAGCTGCGGGATCGGCGGCGACGCCTTCTGGATCGTGCACGACGCGAGCCGGGTCGTGCGCGACGCGCACGCCGCGCGCGCCGTCGCCTACAACGGCAGCGGGCGCACGCCGCGCGCGGCGTCGCTCGACAGGTTGCCCGGCGGAGTGCTGCCGCAGCGCGGCGCGCTCAGCGTCACGGTGCCCGGCGCGGTGCGCTCGTGGGAAGACGTCGGGCGGCTTCACGGGACGCGCGGGCTCGACCAGCTCCTCGCGCCGGCGGAGCACTACGCGCGCAACGGCGCCGTCTACACCGACGTCGTCGCGAACTACGTGCGGATCAACGAAGCGCTGTTGCGCGAAGACGCCGAGACGGCGAAGATCTTTCTGCCCGACGGTGCGTTGCCGCAGCCGGGCGATCTGCTGTGCAACCACGAGCTCGGTGAGACGATCGCGGCGATCCGCCGCGAGGGCGCCGCCGGTTTCTACACCGGCGCGGTCGCCGAGCGCATCGTGCGCACGCTGAACCGCGGCGGCAACCCCATGACGCTCGACGATCTTGCTTCGCACGCGACGGAAGCGACGCTGCCGCTGCGGATCGCGTGGAACGGTGGCGAGCTGCTCGCGCACCCGCCGAACTCGCAAGGCTCGCTGCTGTTGCTCGCCGCCGGTGCGCTCGAGAGCGATCGCGGCGCCGACGAGCCGCTCTGGCACCACCTCGCGGTGGAGACGATGAAGCGCGCGATCGCGATCCGCGATGCGATGTTCCGCGATCCCGCCTTCGGGACGAGCGGGATCGAGCAGCGGCTCATGCCCGAAGCGCTGCGCGCGCTGCGCGCGTCGGTCGATCCCGACCGCGCGAGCCCGCGCGAGAGCATGCCGGACCGTGGCGGTACGGTCTTCTTGTGCGTCGTCGACGAGGACGGCATGGCGGTCTCGCTGATCGAGTCGCTGTACATGAACTTCGGTTCCGGAATCGTCGCCGAAGGGACCGGCGTCGTGCTCCAAAACCGCGGCGCGTACTTCTCGACGCAGCCCGGCCACCCCAACGCGTACGAAGGCGGAAAGCGGCCGGTGCACACGCTCTCACCGCCGATGTTCGTGCGCGACGGCGAGCCGGAGATCGTCTTCGGCACGATGGGCGGCGACGGCCAGCCGCAGATTCAGCTGCAGTTCCTGCACCAGCTCGTCGACCGCGGGCTCGACGTGCAGCGCGCGCTCGACCACCCGCGCTGGATCTACGGCCGCCACACCCTCACCGAACGCCCGGATCTCGCGACCGGTGAGCTGGTGATCGTCGAGTCGCGGATGCCGGCGGAGATCGTCGCGGGGCTGGAGCGGCGCGGGCACAAGGTCGAAGCGCTGGGCCCGTTCGAGAACGCGATGGGCCACGCGCACGCGATCGTCATCGACCGCGACCGCGGCACCCTCGCCGGCGGGGGCGACCCGCGCGCCGACTCGCTCGCGCTGGGACTGTAACTACGTCTGGTGCAGGTCGCGCGCGCGCGCGATCAACGACTCGTCGAGTCCCAAGAGGCGCGCGAGCGCGAGCGCGTCTGAGGCGTCGCTCCCGCCGCCGGCTGCGACGACGCGATAGTCCATCGCGGCGTTGATCGCGTCGAGCGCGGCGTCGACGTCTGCCGCGCCGGCTGCGGCCTGCAGCGCGCCGCGCAGTCCGGCGATGCGCAGGTGCGGCACCTGCGCGGCTTCGGCGACGCCATCGAAGTGCGTGGCGACCAGCGCGAACGCGCCGCGCGCGCGCAGCGCTTCGGCGAACGCGACGAGGAGCGCGCGGCCTTCGCGCGGCCCGGTCGTGCGCGCGAACTCGTCGATCAGGATCAGCGCGCGCGGCGACGCGGCGGCGAGCGTGTCGCGCGCGCGCACGACTTCTGCGGCATACGCCGAGAGCAGCCGCGCGCGGTCTTGCGGACCCTCGCCGCCGATCCATGCGATCTGCCGGAAGAGCGGGAGCGACGCGGCGCGCGCCGGCGGCGGGATGCCGAGCGCGGCGCACGCGCACACGAATCCGGCCGTCGCGAGCGTGGCGCTCTTGCCGCCCATGTTCGGTCCGGTCAGCACGGCGAGGCCGCGCAGGTCGAGCGAGAGCGGCGTGTAGCGCCGGCCGCGCGCGCTCAGAGCCTCCGCCAGCGGCGCGAACGTCGCTTCGTCGAACGAGACGCGCTCGTTTACGAACGACGGAATACAGCCGCCCCAACGCTGCGCGAACGCGACGCGCGCAAGGAGCCGGTCGAGCGCGCCGAGCGCGCGCGTCGCGGCCACGATCGCGTCGGCTTCGCCGACAATCCGCTCGGCGAGGGCGCGGCGCGCTTCTTCTTCTTCTTCGGCGAGGCGCGCCAGCGCGGCGTCGCGCTGCGGCAGCACGACGCGAACCGACGCGGCGCGATACGTCGGCGTCTCGCGCGCGATGAGCACGTCGTCGGGGAGCGGGCCGTCGTAGACGTCGCGCAGGATGACGAACTCTTCGCCGACCGGATCGACGCCGATCGCGTCGCGCACCCGCGCGGCGATCGCCTCGCGCCGGGCCTCGAACTCCGTCTCCGCAACAGCCAGCGCATCGCGCGCCGCGCGCAGCCCCGGCGCAAACGCATCGGCGAGATAGAACGTGCCGCCGTCGCGTCCAGGCGCAAGCAGGCCGCGCAGCGCGTCGAGCACCGGCGGCCGCCGTTCCGTGCCTCCGTCGGCGGCGTCCCAGGCGCGCGCCAGCGCGTCGAGCGCGTCGACGAAACGGCCGAGCTCGTAGAAATCGACGTCGGTGAGCGCGTCGCCGGCGCGCGCGCGCGCGACGATCGGCGACGGTTCGGGAACGGCGCGCAGCGCGGCGCGCACGCGCAGCACGCCATCACGCTCGAGCCGCGCCGCAAGCGCGACGATCTCGGCGATCTCCGCAAGCGCGCGCGCTTCGTCGCCGGGGCCGTACGGCGCGATCGATTCGTCGTGCCTGCGCCCGAACGAACCGACCGGTGCGACGGCCGCACGCAGCCAGGTCAATCCGATCCGCTCCGCCGTCAGCCCATCGACGTTCATGCGGCCAAGTCCGCGACGACGTCGAACGCAGGCAGTCGCGTCGCCCGCGCGACCGCTTCCACCAACGCTCGCGGCGGCAGCGTCGCGTCGCGGCCGACCGGCGACGTCGTGCAGGCGATCACGCGCAGCGGCCGCTCGCAGCGCAAGTCCACCGCTTCGCGCAGCTTCGCGAAGAGCGCGCCGCGCACGGCAATCCGCGTCGGATCGTCGACCACCACCGTCGCGTCGCGCGCGCCGGCGAGCAGCGCTTCCGCGTCGCGGGCGTCGAGCGCGCCCTCGAGCCGCACGACGCGCGCGCGCTCGCGCGCGCGGTCGCGTCCGGGCAGCGTCAGCCGCAGCACCGCGTCCGCGGCGACCGCGGCGACGCGCGTGACCGTCGCGCCGCTCGCCGCGCCGGTCGCGACGATCACCGCGTCGTCGCCCCCGGCCAGCGCGGCGATGCGGTCGATCGCGCCGTCGACCAGTACCGGGCCCTCGCCGAGCGCGCGCAGCCGGTCGATCGTCGCGCGCATCGCGCGCGCCGTCGGCGGCCCCGCGATCTCGCACGTCACCGGCAGCACGGCGCGCGCGAACACGATTCGCCCGAGCGCGCTTTCCGCACCGGCGTCGAGGATCGCCAGCGCGGGGCTGCGCGGGATCAGCCCGACCGGCAGCGCGACGAGCGTGCCGGCGGCGAGCCGCACGCGCGGCTTCGGCTCGGCGTCGAGCGCGTCGGACGGTTCGCCGTCGCGCCCGATCGACGTCACCGCGACCGGCGTGCCGCGGCGGCGCGCGACGGCGCACAGCGCGTTGAACGCGGTCGTCTTCCCCGCGTTCTTCGCCGTGCCGACGACGACGACGCTGCGCGCCGCCGCCGTCGCGAGCGCGTACAGCGACTCAGGCGCCGACGTGGAAGAGCTTGAGCGCCGCAAACGCTATCCCCGTCACGATCAGCACGATGCCCGCCCACAGCGCGGCTTGCTCCTCCGCCACGATCCCGAGCCGCTTGCCGAGCGCGAGGCCGAGCGTCGTCGAGAGCACCGACGCGACGCCGATGAACACGAGACTGACGCCGAGCGGCACGCCGAGGTAGAGGATCGAGAAGCCGATCCCGAGCGAGTCCAGGCTGATCGAAAGCGCGCCGAGCGTGAGCCCCCAGCCGCGCGAGAGATCGAATCCGCCGCCCTCTTCCGTGCCGTGTCGCGCTTCATAGATCATGTAGCCGCCCACGCCGACCAGCGCCGCAAACCCGAGATAGCCCGCCGCGTCGCCGAGCAGCTTTCCGGCGGCCTGGCCGAGGAGCACACCGAGCACCGTCATCGTGACCTCGGCGGCGGCGAACGCGAGCCCGATGCGGATCTTCGCGGCGCGCGCGGCACCCTTCATCCCGACGCCGACCGACACCGCGAACACGTCGAGGCCGAGCGAAAGCGCCACGAAGACGACCTTGACGACTGCCGCGAGCGTCACGCCGCGGCACCGGCGCGCACGACCGGCGCGGCTACTGCACTGACTCGCTCAGCAGCTGCTGCACGGTCGTGCGCAGCTGCGAGAGCGTGAAGGGCTT
>JAFAKB010000041.1 GCA_019235885.1 Candidatus Eremiobacterota bacterium
CGGCGCCGCCTACCACGGCTGCAACGAGGCGCTGGTCCTCACGCGCCCCGACCTGATCGAGAAGATCCACGCCGACTACTTTGCGGCCGGCGCCGACGTCGTCGAAACCGACTCGTTCACCGCTTCGCGGCTCAAGCTCGACGAGTACGGGTTGGGTGAGAAGACCCGCGAGATCAATGTCGCCGCCGCGCAAATCGCACGCCGCGCCGCCGACCGGTTCGCGCACAGCGGCCGGCCGCGTTTCGTCGCCGGCGCGCTCGGACCGACCGGGATGCTGATATCGTCGTCCGATCCCGCGCTCTCGAAGATCACGTTCGAAGAACTCGCGACGATCTACCGCGAACAGGCGACGGCGCTCGTCGAAGGCGGCGTCGACCTGCTGCTCCTCGAGACCAGCCAAGATCTGCTCGAGATGAAGGCGGCGATCGCCGGGATCACGCGCGCGTTCGCAAAGGGCGCGCGGCGCGTGCCGATTCAAGCCCAGGCGACGCTCGACGTGACCGGGCGGATGCTGCTCGGCACCGACATCAGCGCGGTGCGCGCGACGCTCGACGCGCTCCCAATTGACGTCATCGGGCTGAACTGCTCGACCGGGCCCTCGCACATGCGCGATCCGATCCGCTACTTGGTCGAGAGCTCGCGCTGCTTCGTCAGCGTGATCCCGAACGCGGGGCTGCCGAAGATGGGTCCGCGCGGCGAGACGATCTATCCCGAGACGCCAGAGGAGATGGCGGCGGAGCTCGGCGCGTTCGTGCGCGACTTCGGCGTCAACGCGATCGGCGGCTGCTGCGGCACGACGCCGGCACATGTCGCGGCGTTTCGCGCGGCGCTCGACGCGCTCACGGAATCCGGCTACGCGGCGCGCGTTCCCGAGCCGAAGCCGCTGCAGTACGCGGCCTCCGCGATGACCGCCGTCGCGCTGAAGCAGGAAGGGACGGTGCTGCTGATCGGCGAGCGCGTCAACAGCCAGGGCTCGCGCAAGATCAAGCGGCTGCTGCTCGCCGACGACTACGACGAGATCACGCTGGTGGCGCGCGGCCAGGTGGAAGGCGGCGCGCACCTGCTCGACGTCTGCACCGCGCTGACCGAGCGGACCGACGAAGACGTGCAGATGGCGACGATCGTGAAGCGGCTCGCGCAGGCGGTCGAAGCGCCGCTCGTCGTCGACTCGACCGAGCCGAAGGTGATCGAAGCCGCGCTGAAGATCTACGCCGGCCGCCCGGTCGTGAACTCGATTCACTTGGAGAACGGCCGCACCAAGGCCGACTCGGTGATGCCGCTGGTGAAGGAAGCGGGCGCCGCGGTCGTGGCACTGACGATCGACGAGTCCGGGATGGCGAAGACCGCGCAGCAGAAGCTCGCCGTCGCACGGCGCATCCACGACATCGTGGTGCACGAGTACGGCCTGCCGGCCGGCGCGCTGATCTTCGACGATCTCACCTTCACGCTGGCGACCGGCGATGCGGAGTACATCGACTCTGCGGTCGAGACGATCGAGGGCATTCGGCTGATCAAGCGCGAGCTGCCGGGCGTGCTGACCTCGCTCGGCGTCTCCAACGTCTCCTTCGGGCTGAAGCCGGCCGCGCGGCACGTGCTCAACTCCGTCATGCTGCACCACTGCGTCGAAGCCGGGCTCGACATGGCGATCGTGAACGCCGCGGAGATCACGCCGTACCCGGAGATCGACGCGGTCGAGCGCGAACTGTGCGACGATCTCGTGCTGAACCGCCGGCCGGACGCGCTGCAGCGCGTCATCGAGCACTTCGAGTCGAAGACGGTCTCATCGAACGGCGCTGCGCAGCAAGCTGACGACGACGCCGAATCGCCGGTCGCGCAGCGCATTCACAACGCGATCCTGCGCCGCCGCAAGGACGGGATCGAGGCGAAGATCGACGAGGCGCTGCAGGAGCGCGATCCGGTCGCGGTGCTCAACGAGATTCTGCTGCCGGCGATGAAAGAGGTGGGAGACCGCTTCGGGGCGGGCGAGCTGATCCTGCCGTTCGTGCTGCAGTCGGCCGAGGTGATGAAGAAGGCCGTCGCGCACCTGGAGCAGTTCCTCGAGCGCAAGGAAGGCGTCAGCAAGGGCATCGTCGTGCTCGCGACGGTGTTCGGCGACGTGCACGACATCGGGAAGAACCTGGTCGGCACGATCCTCTCGAACAACGGCTACACCGTCCACGACATCGGCAAGCAGGTCCCGGTGAACACGATCCTCGACAAGGCGGTCGAGGTGAACGCCGACGCGATCGGGCTCTCCGCGCTGCTCGTCTCGACCTCGAAGCAGATGCCGGCGCTGGTGAAAGAGCAGGCGTCGCGCGGACTCGCGTATCCCGTCGTGATCGGTGGCGCCGCGATCAATCGCGACTTCGGCCGCCGCGTCGCATACGCCGCCGAGGACCGGTTCTTCGACCCCGGCGTGTTCTACGCGAAGGACGCGTTCGAGGGTCTCGACCTGATGGACGCGCTCACCAACGACGCCGCGCGGCCGGAGCTGCTGGAGCGCATCCGCCGCGAAGCCGCCGCGTTGCGCGTGAAAGATGCCGTCGCGCTCGCCGCGCCGTCGGCGAACGGAAAGACGGCGCGCGCCGACGTTGGGCTCGCCGACGTGCCGGCGCCGCCGTTTCTCGGCGCGCGCACGCTCGCGCGCGTCGATCCGCGCGAGCTGTGGGACTGCTTCGATCTCAAGAGCCTGTACCGGCTCTCGTGGGGCGGCGCGAGCGTGAAGGGCGCCGAGTGGGAGCGGCTCGTCGCGGAAGAGTTCGAGCCGCGCCTGCGGCGCTACGAGAAGCTAGCGGAAACCGAACCGTTCCTCGACCCGCGCGTCGTCTACGGATACTTCCCGGCGGCGGGGAGCGGCGACGACGTGATCGTCTACGACCCGAACGACCGCACGCGCGAGATCGCGCGGTTCAGCTTCGCGCGCCAGCTCGGCGGCGAGCACCTGTGTCTCGCGGACTACGTGCGCGAGCCGGAGAACGGCGCGGCGAGCGACGTGATCGCGCTGCAAGTCGTCACCGTCGGCGCGGAAGCGTCGCGGCGGACCGAGGCGCTGCAAGCGCGCAACGACTACAGCGAGGCGTACTTCCTGCACGGGTTCTCGGTGCAGTCGGCGGAAGCGCTCGCCGAGCGAACGCACCGCCGCATCCGCCACGAGCTCGGCCTTGCGGACCGGCGCGGGAAGCGCTACTCGTGGGGCTACGGCGCGTGCCCCGACCTCGCGCAGCACGAGATCGTCTGGAAGCTGCTCGACGTCGAGCACGCGATCGGCGCGTCGCTCACCAGCGCGCACCAGATCATGCCCGAGCAGTCGACGGCCGCGATCGTGATCCACCACCCGCGCGCGGCGTACTTCAACGCCGCCGCGGTCCGGGAGCTGGCGACGGTTTAGCTGCCTGCGGGACGGCCGACGCAGGGCGGTCGCGGCGCGCGGGCGTACTCCAGGCCCGATTCGTCCCTCTTCCGGGAGTCGCGGTATGCGTTTGTCAGCGATCTCGCGCGCCGTCGGCGCGGCTGCCCTCGCGGCGGCCGTCCTTGCGGCGTGCACCAACTCGTCCTCGTCCACCTCGTCCACGTCGTCGAGCTCGACGACCTCCTCGGCGCCGAGCTCGGGCGGCGCGACGAGCGGCGGGACGATCAAGATCGGCGTCGATCTGCCGGTCAGCGGCGCGGACGCCTCGATCGGCATCCCGACGCAGAACGGGGCCGTCCTGGCGATCGAGGAGGCGAACAAGAACGGGTTCGCCGGCGGGAAGTACAAGCTCCAGGCCTCGCTGCTCGACGACGCCGTGCAGGGGAAGCACGACCCGGCCGCCGGCGCGCAAAACGTCAAGACCTTCATCGCCGACTCGGCGGTGCTCGCGATGATCGGGCCGTTCAACTCGAACGTCGCGAAATCCGAGATCCCGCTCACGAACGACGCCGGGCTGGCACAGATCGCGCCCTCGACGACGAACGACGGCCTCACGATCGGCGACGACGCGAAGAAGCTGCGCACCGCGCACCCCGACACGAACGCGTTCTTCCGCGTCTGCACGCGCGACTCGCGGCAGGGCGCGACGCTCGCGCAGATCGCCGCGCAGCGCCTGAACTTCAAGCGCGTCTTCATCATCGACGACAACGAGACGTACGGGAAGGGGCTCGCCGACGTCTTCGAGGCCTCGTTCAAGCAGCTCGGCGGGACGGTGCTCGGCCACGAGCACACGACGGCGAACCAGCAAGACTTCAAGGCGCTCCTCACCAAGGCGGCCTCGCTCAAGCCCGACGCCGTCTTCTACGGCGGGACGACCTCGACCGGCGGCGGGCTGGTGCGCAAGCAGATGGCCGACGCCGGGCTCGGAACCACGCCGTACCTGGGCGGCGACGGCATCTCCGATCCCGAGTTCCTCAAGGTCGCCGGCGATTCGGCGAACGGCGCCTACATGACGACCGCCGCCCCCGACGCCTCGAAGCTGCCTTCGGCGAAGGCGTTCGTCCAGGCGTACAAGGCGCGCTTCAACGGCGACGTCGGGCCGTACTCGGCGAACGCCTACGCCGCGGCGAAGATCGAGATCGCCGCGATCGAGAAGGCGATCAGCGACGACGGCGGCAA
>JAFAKB010000042.1 GCA_019235885.1 Candidatus Eremiobacterota bacterium
ATGCCCTCGATCCGCACCCACTACCTGCGCTCGGCCGAGGCGCTGCTCGAGCGCGGCAACTACCCCGGGATCGCGACGCACGACGAGCGCATCATCGCGGCGGTCGAGACGTTCGTCCGCGAGCGCGGGATCGCGCGCGACGCGTTCGAGTTCCAGATGCTCTACGGCGTGCGGCCCGAGCTGCAGCGGCGGCTCGTCTCCGACGGCTATCGCGTGCGCGTCTACGTTCCGTACGGAACGCATTGGGCCGGCTACTTCTACCGCCGCATCACCGAGCGCAAGGAGAACCTCGTGTTCGCCGTGAGCTCGCTCATCCGCCGCTAACGGTCGGGGAGGCGCTCGACGCGCGTCATGCGGTCGAGTTCGATCAGGCGGCCCAGCGTCGAGAAGCCGCTCTCGACCTCGCCGAACACGGTGAAGTCGCGGTTCAGGTGGAGCTGCGGCGAGAGCGTGATGTAGAACTGCGTTCCGGCGGAGTCGCGGATCGCGTGCGCGTCCGGCGGATCGGTGTAGTTCAGCCCCATCGAGATCACGCCGGAGCGCTGCTCGAGCGGGTTCTCTTCGGCCGGGATCATGTAGCCGGCGTCGCCCTCGCCGTCGTCGTGCGGGTCGCCGGTCTGCACGACGAAGTCCGGGACGATGCGGAACCAGCGCAGGTTGTCGTAGTAGCCGCGGTCGACGAGGTTCAAGAAGTTTGCGACCGTGAGCGGCGCCCATTCGGGATAGAGCCGCACCACGATCGGCCCCTTCGTCGTGCCGATGCGCACGCGGGGGTGCGGACCCGGCATCGGGCCGTCCATCAGCGCGCTCGTGGCGGGCCGCAGCGGCAGATCGAGCCGCGCGTCGGCCGGCAGCGGTCTGCTCGGCTTCGACAGCCCGCTCGGCCGCGGCAGCGGCGGCTCGGTGTTCGCCGGCGCGGGTGAAGGCGTGACGACCTCGGCCGGGATCGCGCCGAGGTGATCGGTGCGCTGCAATCCGGCCAGCACCTTGATCGTCTCGTGCGCCTGCTCGCGCACCCGCCACGACGGATCGTTCAGCAGCGGCTGCACTTGCCGGATCGCCGCCAGCTGCTTGCGGCGCGCGATCAAATCGACGAACTGAATTCGCACCAGCTCTTCGCGGTCGGCGAGCCCGGCGCGAATCGTCGCCGGATCGGTCTGCAGCGCGAACGCGCGGCGCAGCGTCCAGGCGAGGTGCCATCGCACGGTCGGGCTTTTCTCGCGCGCCAGCGCGCGCTGCAGACCGGCCGCGAGCGCGCGCGCGTTCGGCGCGTCCTTCCAGCCCGACAGCGCCGTGGCGGCGCGGCCGCGCACGATCGGATCGGCGTCGCGGGCCGCCAGCGCCAGCAGCGGTGCGGCGAGGGCGCCGGCGCCCGGGTTCTTCGCCGCTTGGGCCCGCCAGGCGGCGTCGGCGGCGGCGATCCGGACCGGCCCGGCCCGGTCGGCAAGGAAATGAGCAACCAACTTGGTTTCGAGAGGGGTTTTAGCAGCCATAAGACCGTATCCGTACACAGCGAGGGCCCGCAGCGAAACGTCCTGGGCTGCGGTCGCGTTCTTTAGGGGCCCGGCCGCGCGAGGATCTCCGGATCTCCCGAGGGCCAGCGCCGCCCGCCCCGCCAACCGAGCGTCGTCCGACGCGAGAGCCGCGGTCAGCTCGTCGGAAAACGTCCGGGTGCTTTCGAGCTCAACCAACCTCCGGTAGCCCGGCTGCTCCCCCGGGGCAGCTCCGACCGGCGTGAGGACCAAGCCTCCCGCGGATACGACCCCCGCGAGGGCGAGGACCGCCCGAACCTTGATGCAAGCGCGACTCCGGCCGATAACTTCCATGGGTTCGCTTACGTTACTGAGACAGGTCGATTTTCATCCACGAGGTTCACCCCCACTAATGTCAACCCCAGAACGCAAGTCCGGCAGCGGTATGTCCGTTCGTGAAGCCGGCCAAAAAGGCGGCGAGACCGTCAAGAAAAAATACGGCCCCGAGTTCTACGAGATGATCGGGCGCAAGGGCGGCCAAGCCACCAAGAAAGCCCACGGCCATGCCTTCTACGAGGCGATCGGCAAAAAGGGCGGCAAGAAGGGCGGCGAGGCGACCCGCGATCGTTACGGCCCGGAATTCTACGAGACGATCGGTCAGAAGGGCGGCCAGAAGGTCAAAGCTCTGATCGAGCAAGGCAAGAAGGCCGCAGCCGAAGCAGCCGAGGCAGCGGAGAAGAAGGCCAGCTAGGAGGATGCCCGGCGTCCGCCGGACGGCCGTCCTTGCGACGGCCTTCCTCCTTTTTTGCGCGTCTTTTGCGACCGCCGCAACCCCGCCGCAACACGTGTTGCCTACCGGGACGGCGGTCGTCTTCGTGACCGACGCCCCGCTCGACGCCGGTCGGCGCGACGGCGACGTCGTCGCGGTCCACCTGCGTGACGCCCTCGTCCTCGACGGGACCACGCTGGCACCGGCGGGGGCCAAAGCCGTACTTCTCGTCAGCCGTTCCGTCACCGCCAGCGGGAAGCGCGTCGAATCCGTTTCGCTCGAGCGCTTCTCGGTCAGCGCCGGCTTGCTGCCGGTGCGGGCCGTGGACCCGATCGTTCCGCCGGTCCCGGCCGGCGCCGTGATCGAGGCGCGCACGTTGGCCGAGGTCGACCATCTCGGCGACCGCTATTCGATCCGCACCCCGTTTCCGTTCCGGCTCTCGGGCGACCAGCCGGCCTCCGCGTACACGCCGACCCCGGCGCGCACCGCGCCGCCGTTCGCGCGCCCCGGCGGACCGCCTCCCACGCGCCCGACGCCTGCGCCCAGCAGCCCGCCGATGCCGTCGCCGACCGCGCCCCCGCCGCCGTAGGCCACGAAGATACCAGCCCCCTGAACGCGAACGGCGACGCATGATGATGCGGCGCCGTCCTCTGCTTTTGCTCGCGTGCGCGTTCGCGCTCGCGCCGCTCGCCGCGAGCGCGCAAACGACGCCGGCGACGCCGATGGCGATGCCGGTGCCGAGCGCGCGCCCCGCGCCGACGCCCGCGCCTTCGCCGAACGCCGCCGAAGCCGCGTTCGTCAAGCGCATCATGACGAATCTGCCGAAGCGGTACGCGAATCCGCAAGCCGCCAACGCCGCCGGCTACAAGCGGTATTCGCGCGAGGACCGCACCGGCGCGATCAGCTACGTCAACCCGCAGTACTGGGACACGACCGATCCCGATCATCCGGCGCAGCTCTGGTACGACGTCAACGGCCGGCTCCTCGGCGCCGACTTCAGCGTTCCGCAAGCCGAGTCGACCACCGGACCGCCGAACCGGTTCGGGATCGATGCGTCGCGCTGGTTCAAGCTGCCCGCGCACATCCACTACGTGCAGCGCAACGCGAACGGCACGCTCGCGTACGGCAAGGGAATGTCGGCCGCGAAGTACGCGGCGGCGAACGGGGGCGATTACTCGCACCCGACCGCCGAAGGGCTCGTCGCCGCGAAGGTCGTGCCCGATGCGGCGAGCGTCCCGTTCGTGTTCCTTTATCCGGCGATCTGGGACGTGACGGTGTGGGTCGTCCCGAACCCGCTCGGCCAGTTCGCGGACGCGAACCCCGCCGTCACGCCGAGCCCGAACGCCGGCCGCGGCGAAGACATGTAACCATGCGGTGCGCGAAGCTCGGCGCGGCGCTGGGCGCGCTCGCCGTCGTCTGCGGCTCCGCGCTGAGCGCGCTCGCGCAGACCGCGCCCGCGCCGCAGCCGGCCGCCTCGGCGCTACCGATCATCGGCGGAACGCACTCGCGCGGGCTGTGCACGACGCTGCGCGACAACGTCGCGCCGATGGTGCTCGGCATGATCAAGAGCGACGAGCTGGTCGGCGCCGGACACCGCGCGCTCATGAAAGCGGGTGACGACCAGCGCATCGCCGGGCGCAGCGGGCCGCGCGCCGCGCTCGACCTCGATGAAGTGTATCTGCGGCGCACGGCCGACGCGATGGCGCACAACCTCGGCGTGATCGACAAGCTGCTCGCCGACGAGAAGCGCTTCCCCAAGAGACCGCCGGCGACCGACGACGAGCGGATCGCGCAGCAGATCAAGACGCAGCTGCAGGCCGTCGCCGCGCAACAGCGCGCCGCGCTGAACACGCTTGCGAACGCGCTTGATCAAGAAGACCTGGGCCGCATGCAGAACGACTTTCCTACCGGGCTTTCTGCGATCAATTCGGGGCCTTCGTCCGGAGTCGGAGCGCTGGTGAACGGCACGCGCGGGCCCGACGTCGACGGCTCGTTCATCGGCGTCTCGGGGCTGCTCATGCCGCAGAAGATGACCCCGCCTCCGGCGGCGCGCGGCATCTCGTCCACGCGCGGCAACACGGTATGGGACCACCTCGCCTCGGCGGTTGAGATGCACCAAGCAGCGATCGCCGGCGCGGAGCAGCAGCTCACGCCGACGATCGTCGCGCTCTCCGTCGCCTGCCGCGACGAGCTTTCGCCCTCGCCGTCTCCAAAACCGTAGAAAACGAAAGGCCCGCGTTTCGCGGGCCTCGTCTCTTACTCGTTGCTCCAGTAGTCTTTGAGCGCTTTGCCGCGACTTGGGTGGCGCAGCTTGCGCAGCGCCTTGGCCTCGATCTGGCGGATGCGCTCGCGAGTGACGCCGAACTCCTGGCCGACTTCCTCGAGCGTGCGCTGGTGGCCGTCCTCTAGGCCGAAGCGCAGGACCAGCACCTTGCGCTCGCGCTCGGTGAGGTTCTTGAGGACGTCTTGCATCTTCTCTTTGAGCAGCATGACGGACGCCGCTTCGGCCGGCGCGACGGCTTCCTGGTCCTCGATGAAGTCGCCGAGGTGCGAATCTTCCTCTTCGCCGATCGGCGTTTCCAGCGAGATCGGCTCCTGCGAGATCTTGATGACCTCGCGGACCTTCTCCGGGGTGAGCCCCATCTCGTTGGCGATCTCTTCGACCGTCGGATCGCGGCCCAGCTCTTGCAGCAGCTGGCGCGAGATCTTGATCAGCCGGTTGATCGTCTCGACCATGTGGACCGGGATGCGAATCGTGCGCGCTTGGTCGGCGAGCGCGCGCGTGATCGCCTGGCGGATCCACCACGTCGCGTAGGTCGAGAACTTGTAGCCCTTGCGGTAGTCGAACTTCTCGACCGCGCGGATCAGCCCGAGGTTCCCTTCCTGGATCAGGTCGAGGAAGAGCATGCCGCGGCCGACGTACTTCTTCGCGATCGAGACCACGAGCCGCAAGTTCGCTTCGGTCAGCTTGCGCTTCGCGTCCTCGCCGCCGAAGACGACGGCGTTGTCAGCGGTCCCGTTCTTGAGCGCTTCTTTCTCGCCGGCTTCGATCGCCATCGCCAGACGCCGCTCGTCTTCCATCGAGAGCAGCGGGACGCGGCCGATCTCCTTGAGATACATCCGGACCGGATCGTCGAGGGCGAGACCAGGCGGGATGACCTCGTCTTCGGTCTCCTCGCGGTCGGCGGGCTTCTCGTCCTTCGACTGCTCTTCGACGATCTCGATCCCGAGCGACGCGATCTCCTCGAGCAGGTCGTCCATGCGCTCGGGCGCGACCTCTTCGGCCGTGTCGAACACGGCGTTGATCTCTTCGTACGTGAGCGAACCGCGCTTCTTCCCGGCGGCGAGCAGCTTCTTGATCTGTTCGTCGAGCGAGAGCGGCGGCGTTTCGGCGGTCGGGACGGCGTTCGGTTTCTTCGTGCGGGCCATGCTGGTCTTCACCTCCTTCCTCGGCGGTTGGTCGGAACCGGAAGAGTCTCGCGGTTCGGGAGAGGTTATCCTTTCAACTCGGCGGCGAGTGCCGCGTGTTCGGCGCGGAGATCGCTGGGGACCGGTTCGCCGGCTTCGAAAAGCCGGTCGATCCGCTCGTCCAGTTCACGGTACCGGCGCTCGGCGTCGTCGCGCGCAAAACGCACGACGACACGGTCGAGCTTCGCGCGCCGTTCTTCGGTGTCGGCTAAACGCACGACGCCGGAAACCGACGCGAGCGTGGCCGCCGCATCTTCATCTCCTGCAAACAGCGCGTGAACGTCGGATGGTTGCACCAGCGAGCGAGCGTGCTCCCGGAGGCGTTCCCAGAGCGTCCGAAAGCGCGGGTTGTCGAAGCGTCCCGCGGGGATTCGGTCGGCGTACTCGGCGAGCAGCGAGGGCTCGTCGAGCACGATCGCCAGCACCTCGCGCTCGAACGAGGGCCGTTCCATCGCCGCCGGCACGAGGTGGCGCGACGCGTTCGCCTCGCCGGCGCGCGGCGCGAAGTGCACGGGGTTGAGCAGCAGCCGAGCCTTGCGCAGATCGTCGACCGAGAGCCCCAGCCGGCCGGCGGCGTAGACGCGCCAGCGGTCCTGCTCCTCCGGCGGCGCCAGCCGGCGGATCGTCTCTTCCGCCCAGCGCGCGAGCGCGGCGCCTTGCGCGCGCCCGCCGCGCCGCTCGATCTCGGCGTCGATCTTCACCTGCGTCGCGGCCAGCGGCTTCGCGAGCAGCGCGCGGAACGCGTCGGCGCCGTTGCGGCGCACGAACTCGTCGGGGTCTTTGCCGTCGGGGATGCGCAATGCCGAGGCGACGATTCCTTCCGCCGTCAGCACGTCGATCGACTTGAGCGCCGCTTCGCTCCCCGCCGCGTCGGCGTCGAAGCAGAGAATCGCGTGCGAGGCGATCTTGCGCAGCTCGCGCGCCTGCTCGGGGGTGAACGCGGTTCCGAGCGCCGCGACCGCGTTCGCGAAGCCGGCTTGGTGCAGCGCGATGCAGTCGAGATAGCCCTCGACGACGATCACGCCGTCCTCTTTCGCCGCGGCGCGGCGCGCGACGTTGAGCGCGAAGAGATACCGCCCTTTGGTGTACACCGGCGTCGTGGAGGTGTTGAGGTACTTCGGCTCCTGGTCGCCGAGCGCGCGGCCGCCGAAGGCGATCGTCTCGCCGGTCGTCGCCAGCGTCGGGATCATCAGGCGGTCGCGGTAGAAGTCGTAGAAGCCGCCGCGCTGGCTCGGTTTGAGCAAGCCGGCTTTCACCGCCAGCGCGAGGTCGACGTCGTTGCGGCGCAATTCCGTCGTGAGTCCGTCCCAGCCCTCGGGCGCGAAGCCGAGCGAGAACCGCTCGATCGTCTCGCCGGTGATGCCGCGGTTCGCGCAGTACGCGCGCGCCGCGGCGCCTTCGCGCGCGTCGAGCAGCATGCGGTGGAACCACGCGCGCGCGACCTCGTTCGCGTGGTAGATCGCCTCTTTCTCGCTGCGCACCCGGGCCGCGCGCGGGTCTTCGCTCTCGACCTCGACGCCGTAGCGCTTGCCCAGCATCCGCAGCGCGTCGGGAAACGAGACCGACTCCTGCTTCTGCAGAAACGTGAAGACATCGCCGGCCGCGCCGCAGCCGAAGCACTTGAAGAAACCGCGGTCGGGATGGACGTGGAACGACGGAGTCTTCTCGCCGTGGAACGGGCACAGCCCGACCAAGTCGTTGCCGCGCTTGCGCAGCGTGACGTACGCCCCGATCACCTCACCGATGTCGGCGCGCGCAAGAATCTCCCGCTTCACACCGTCGTCGATCCGCACGGAACGTACGTTCGACGCTAACACCGTACAAGACTCCTCGGCCGCGCCTTGCGTACCATGCCGTTACACGCTGCTGCAGCCGGAGAACCGCCATGATGCGTCCCCGATTTCTTGCCGCCCTCGCCGCCTCGGCGGCCGGCTCCGCGATCCTGCGGCCCGGCCGCGCCGGCGCGACCGAGAACCCAAAGGACGTGCGCGCGACGATGCGCGCCGGCCAGCGACTCGTCGCCGTCGTGGTCACCGAGGGCGCGACGGTGATCGACTTCGCCGGCCCGTGGGAAGTCTTCGAAGCTACGCCGCTCCCGAGCCGCGACGACCAAGCCGCGTTCTACCTGTACCTCGTGGGTCCGTCGATGAGCGCGGTCGAAGCGACCGGCGGGATGCAGCTCCTGCCGCGCTACACCTTCGCGAACGCGCCGCGCCCCGACGTCGTCGTGGTCGGCGCGCAGCGCGGTGCGCCGGAGCTGATCCCGTGGCTGCAGTCGCAGGCGAAGGGCGGCGCGCTGATGATGTCGGTCTGCACGGGCGCGTTCAAGCTCGCGCAGGCCGGTCTGTTCGACGGCAAGCGCGCGACGACGCATCACGACTACTACGACGCCTTCGAGAAGCAGTTTCCCAAGGTGAAGCTGGTGCGCGGCCCGCGCTTCGTCGACGAAGGGCAAGTGGTCAGCGCCGGCGGGCTGACCTCGGGAATGAACCTCGCGCTGCACGTCGTCGAACGCCTGCACGGCAAGAAGCACGCCGACAACGTCGCCGCGTACCTGGAGTTCGTGCGCACCGAGCGGCCCGCGGCGGAGACGGCGTAGCATCGTTCGCGAGCTGCCGCCGGGGACGTTCTACGGGCGCACCACCTCGCTGCGCCGCTGCGACGCGGTGCTCTCGGAAGTGCGCCACGACCGCGCGCGGATCTGCGAAGAGCACGTCCACGAGGCGGCGTACTTCTCGCTGCTGCTCGACGGGCGCTACCGCGAGACGTCGGGCGCGGTGACGGTCGACTACCGCCCGTTCACGATCGCCTTCCACCCGCCGCGCACCTCGCACAACGACGTGATGGGCGACGCGACGCGAGTCTTCATGATCGAGCTGGGCGGGTCGTGGCTCGACGTGATCGCCTCGTACGGCATGCCGATGCGCGAGCTGCAGCAGGTCCACGGCGAAGATGCCACCTGGCTCGCGGTCCGCCTGCACCAGGAATATCTACGCGGCGAGGACGCGAGCGACTTCACCATCGAGTCGCTGCTCTTCGAGCTGTGCGGCACGGTCGCGGAGGGCGGCGCGCGCCCTGAGATCGCCGTTCCGGGCTGGCTCGCCGCCGTCGAAGCGCGGGTCGAAAGCGATCCGGCGGAGCGCTTCGACTTGCGCGAGCTCGCGGCAACGGCCGGCGTGCACCCGACCCACCTCGCGCGCACGTTCCGCCGCTTCCACGGCCGCTCGATGGGCGACTTCGTCACCGGCCTGCGCGTGCAGCACGTCTGCCGCGCGCTGGCGCAAACCGATGTCGCGCTGGCAAAGATCGCTGCCGACGCGGGCTTCGTCGACCAAAGCCACCTCACGCGCGTCTTCCGCGAAACCCTCGGCACGACGCCCGCCAAATACCGCCGCCTCCACGCGGCGCACACGAACGGATTGCCCGGGTCAGATCCCCTCTGAGCCGAAGTCGTTCTTCCCGATCTCACTGAACGCAGCGCGCTCGCGATTGAGCCGTGCCAGCAGGATTTGCTCGTGCATGTAGTCTTGATGCATTCGTGAGAGCGTCGACGCCAATGCCGGCGACCCGATTCCGAACAGGTCGTGCAAGATCTCGTTGATCAGCGCTATGATGCCGTCCAACCAAGGCGCCACCACAGGGTGGAATATTCCAAGAAGGACCTTGATGATCTTCTTGATCTCGGCGATGATTCCGGATACGCTCAGCCTCGCGGTCGTCGAGCTCAAGTTTCGGGACAGCGTCGCGACTCCGGAAAAGAGAGCCGAGCTTCCGCTCATCGTTACGACACGCGAGACTTCCGCTTGGGCTTGAGGACTCAGTCGCGAGTGCTCGTCCCGAAGATACGCCGAGAGTCCCTGAATTTGCGCCCGAAAAGCATCGCCGTACGCTTTGATCGCAGCCTTGTGATCCTCGTCGGTCGTTTGACGGTTCATGCCCTCGATGATTTGGCCCGGAACCGCTTCCAGTGAGGTGAGAAACTGGAGGAAGGGATTGGTTCTGTCACCGCCGCCGTCGGCTGGCTTACCTTCGATCTTTTCGGACATGGACGGTCTCCTCCGTTCCAGCGGAGACGCTGGAGACGCTGTGAAGCGCACCCGCTCCCGAGGAGAACCGTGCTCCCCCGAAAAGCGGAGCTGGAGGAGCTTCCACACGCTCTCCTTCTGGACCTTCCCTGCTTACCGTGCTAGCGACGTTCACGAAGCCGCGGTGAGCCTCGTCAGAATCGCGCGGATGCGCGGCTTGTCGGCGTCCGTCGTGAGCTCAAGCGCGCGTCGGTACGCAACGATCGCGTCGACGCGCCCTGCCGCCTCGAGTCAGCGACGGAATGCGCGCGTCGAGATCGGCGACCTCGCGGTCGAACGACGCCGCGTCGATTGTATTAAACGGCGCCGGATGGGGTGGTGCGAATCGCCTGCGCCAGCACGCGCAGATCGTCTCGAAGCTCCGCGGCCGGCACGCCGTCCTGCGCATTAATGCCGACGGGCCTCAGGAGCGCGCACAGCAACGCCGCTATCACGAAGAACCGCATCGCCGCGTTTTCGCCTAATTCGTTAGGGCACCTCGCCGGAATCGGCATGGCAGTTTCGCGGCAGCGCTGCAAGCGATCACCACAGCCCGCATCAGCTCGACAGCTGGCTCCAGAAGAACGCATACCGCTCCGCATCCGCCTCCACGCGCTGCTGCAGTGAGTTCCCGATGCCATGGCCCTGCCCACTCTTCTGCAATAAAAGGATCAGGTGCGGTGAGGACGAGTCGGCTTGCAGCAGGGCGATCATCTTGCGCGAGTTGTACGGGTCGACGCGCGGGTCGTTCTCGCCGGTCGTCATCAGGACCGCGGGATAGGCGACGCCTTTGCGGACGTTGTGGTACGGCGACTGCTTGAGCATCCAGGCGAACTGCGCGGGATCGGTCACCGTGCCGAACTCGGGCGTGTTGAACGCGCCGTTCGGCGTCAGCTCGACGCGCAGCAGATCGTAGATACCCACCGCGGAATCGACAGCGCGGTAGAGCTGCGGATCGCGCGTGAGCGCCAGGCCCATCAAGAACCCGCCCGCGCTGCCGCCGGCGATTCCGAGGTGCTTGGCGTCGCCGTAGCCGTTCGCGCCGAGCCACTTCGCGCACGCCGCAAGGTCGTCCGCACTGACGGTTTTCGTCGCGAGCCGCGCGGCTTGATGCCATTGCTCGCCGTACTCCCCGCCACCGCGGATCATCGCCTCCGCCAGCGCGCCGCCGCGTTCGAGCCACGCCAACGCGGTCGGGTTGAAGCGCGGCCGCGTGATCGTGCCGTACGCGCCGTACGCGCCGAGGATCGTCGGCGTGCGCGCGCCGCGCGCGTTCGGCCCGCTGACGATCTCGAGCGGAATCTTCACGCCGCCGTCGAGCGAGGCGACGAGCACGCGCTGTACGCGCACGCGCGAGAAGTCGCCGGGTGACGTCGTGCCGATCGACGTCGGCACGAGCGCGTTGCGCGCCGGGTCGTAGCGGTACCACCGCCGCGGCGCGGTGTAGCCTTCGTAACCGACGATCACTTCGCTCCCCGACGGATCGGACGCGAAGTCGTCGATCGTCGAGACCGGCGGAATCGGCACGGTGCCGCGCGGCGTGCCGTCGGCGCCGAACGTGCGCATTCCCGAGTCGCCGCCGTCGACGTCGAGCGTTGCGAAGCCGCCGGGAATCGCGGCGAGGTCGTCGATCACCAGATCGCCGGCAGGCACCAGCGTCTTCGCCGTGTCGACCGTTTGTCCGGGACCGATCCCGAGCACCGCGCCGCGCGGCGTCTTTCCTTTTGCGATCACGGCGAGCACGTTGCCGACGAACGCGGCTTTCGCATCGGCGCTGTTGCCGATCCCCGCGGCCGGCGTCGCAACCTGCTCGAAGGCGCCGGCGCCGCGCCGGAGGTACACCGACGCCGCGACACCGTCGCCCTCTGCGACGATCGCGGCGAGCGCGCTGCCGTCGCGCGAGGCGAGCAGATGATACTCCGCTTTCGGTGAAAGGCCGCGTCCGAAGACGTACGCGTCGCTCGCCGGATCGCTGCCGAGCGCGTGGTGCACGAGCACGATGCCGTCCTTCGCGTACGTGCCGTCCGCGTTGCGCGGAAGCGCGGTGTGGGTGAAGCCTTTCTCGTTGCCGTCCCACGCCAGCGCGACGGGCGTCGTTCCGCCGCCGACGTGCGCGAGCGTGTCGGCGAGCGTCGTCCCCGAGCCGACCTCGATGACGTGCAGCGTCTCGTCCTCGCTGCCGCCTTGCTGGGTGGTGAACGCGACATAGGTGCCGTTCGGCGAAGGATAGACCGAACCGATCGCCGGCGGCGTCCCGGTCGCCGAGGCGGCGGGATCGTAGAGCACGCGCTCCGGCGCACCTTCGCCGTCGCGCACGGCGAGCGCGGGCTGCGGCGCCGGCGGCGTGCGGCGCAGATAAAACCAGTGCCGCCCGGCAATCTGCAAGCCGCTGCGCGAAGGTGAGCCGTGCTCCAGCGCCTCGACCCGCGCGCGGATCAGCGCGTACGCCGGCTGGCCGTGGATGAAGCGCCGCGCGAGATCTGACTCGGCCTGCGCCCACGCGCGCGTCTTCGGATCGTTCGGATTCTCCAGCCCGCGATACGGATCGGCGACTTGCGTGCCGAAGTACGTGTCGGTCGCCGGACTCGGCGGCGCGGGCGGATAGACCAGCCGCGGTGGTGCGGCGGCGCCGAGCAGCAGCGCGGAGGCGAGCAGCGCGACGAGCGGGCGTTGGAACGGCATCGTCCCAGGCTTCGCGCGGCGGCGTTCGAATACCGCCGCATCGACGTACTCAAATCGTCCGAGAACGCGCTCAAGGCGAAGCGCATCTACGACCCGATCCACCGCTTCATCGAGCTCGACGCGGGCGAGGTCGCGCTGCTCGCTTCGCCCGCGGTGCAGCGCCTGCGCCGGCTGCGGCAGCTGGGTCTCGCGTATCTGGCGTTCCCGTCGGCGGAGCACTCGCGCTTCTCGCACGCGCTCGGCGCGCTGGCGAGCGGCACGCGCGCGTTCGACGCGCTGCGCACGCACTCACCCGAAGCCTTCGCATCGGAAAGCGAGCTGCGCGCGAAGCGCAAGCTGCTGCGTGCCGCCCTCTTGCTGCACGACCTCGGACACGGCCCGTTCTCGCACGCCTGCGAAGCGGTCCTCGGCGTGCGCCACGAGCAGCGCACGCACGCGATCTTGGCGCTGCCCGAGCTGCGCGAGGCGCTCGCGCGCGTCGACGCCGATCCCACCGACGTGCTGGGCTTGATCACGGGCGCGCCCGACGCGGATCCCGTTCTGCGCGAGCTGGTCAGCGGCCCGAACCTGGACGCCGACCGGATGGACTATCTCTTGCGCGACGCGTACTTCACCGGCGTCGCCGGCGGAACGTACGACGCCGAGCAGCTGATCGAGTCGCTGCGGGTGATCGAGGTCGACGGCAGCGCGCAGCTCGGCGTCGACGGGCGCGGCGTCGTCGCGCTGGAGTCCTTCGTGCTGGCGCGCTACATGATGTTCGCGACCGTGTACTTCCACCACACGACGCGCGCGTTCGAGCGCGTGCTGAACGACGTGCTGCGCGCGCTGTGGCCGAACCCGCGCGCGCTCGACGAGGTGGAGGAGTTCCTCGCCTGGGACGACTTTCGCGTGCTCGACGACATCCGCGAGATGGACGGCGAAGGCGTGCGCGCCCTCCGCGAGCGCCGCACGGTGTACGGCCTCGCCGCGGAGTTCAACGCCGAGCACGACCTGCAGACGTTCGAGCTGTGCGAGCACGCGCTGCGCGCGCGCTGGGGCGACGCCGTGTGGAGCGACTCGCAAGAGCAGATGATGCACCGTCTGCCGCTCGGCACCGCAGGCACCGCGCCGACGGTTCGCGTGCGCTTGATGGGCCGCGTCGTAGACGCGCGCGAGGCGTCGGACTTGATCGCGAAGCTGTCGGGGAAATCGTACTGGCGCAAGCTCTTCGTGCGCACCGACGTCGCCTCGGTCGACGAGGCGCGCGCAATCTGCGCGGAGATCATCGCCACCGGCGGCCAGCCGCGGCTCCTGTAGCCCCGGCGGCAAGCGCCGTACGAGCTATGCCATCCCGCGCTCGGGCGTGCCGCGTGAGCCGCGGTTCGCCGCGCATAGGTCGTGCGCGCACTCGCAGCCGGCGGCGAGCGACGCCTTCCCGCGCTCGACGTCCGCGAGCTCAACCGTATTCACGGAGCACCACTCCGCGCAGGGCCCCGCGCTCACCAAGTCGTTGCAGCCGCACGCCGCATTGATGCACTGATGGGCGGGTGCAGGCGGCGGATCGATCGACGCACTCATGCAAACCCTTGTACCCGCCGGGCCCCCGCGCCGCTACCCGGTGCGGCGAGCTCTTAAACTTGCAGGCTCCACGAAATTGTGCACGCTGTCCACCGTGATGTGCGGATCAGCGTGCAAGCGGGAGGAGGGCGCCGTAAGTGCGCTCGCCGTTCAGCTCGGCGAAGATCCCGTCCAGCGGGAGCAGGACCGTCCAGGGCTCGTTCGCTTCGACCGCCGCGCGCAGCTCGCCGAGCGCTTCGGTCTTCTCGCCCAGTCCCATTCGCGCGTAGGCGCGCAAGTAATGCGGCGGGCGCCGCGCGTGGCGTGAGGCGTCCAAGAAGCGGCGCGCCGGCGTGGGGTCGCCGGACCGGCCGGCGGCGTACGCGGTCAGCGCGGTGTAAGAGTCGCGCGATTCGACGGCGCGCAGCACGTGGAGGTGGTCCAGCGCTTCGGCGTAGCGGTGCGTGGCGGCCAGCAGCCGCGCCAGCTCGTAGCGGGCGAACGAAAACTCCGGATCGAGGTCGAGCACTTCGGTCAGATGCCGCAGTCCCTGCTCGTGCGCGCCCTGCAGGTGGGTCGCGATCCCGAGCGTGGTCTGCAGCTCCAGCGCGTCGGGCGCGTGGCCCAGCGCGGCGCGCAGGTGGTCGAACGCGGCCGGAAAGTCGTCGTTGATCATCGCGTGCCAGGCGGCGAAGTGGTGCGCCGTGCTGTACGTCGGGTCGATCGAGAGCGCCAGGTCGAACGACTCCTTCGCGCGCCGCAGGTCCTTGCGCCCGAACATGTGCAGGTCGGCGAGCGTCGCATGCAGCTCCGGCAAGGTCGGGTCGATCCCGAGCCCCGACTCGACCGCGGTCTGCGCGTCGTGGAACGCCTCGAGCGGATCGCGGATGAGGTACTCGCCCATCAGCAGGTGCACGTCGGCGACGCCGGCGTACGCGCGGGCGAACGTCGGGTCGATCTCGAGCGCGCGCTCGAAGTAGCGGGCCGCGCGCTGCAACGCGGCGGTCGTGCGGTGCTTCCACAGATAGCGGCCGCGCGCGACCAGCGCCAGCACGTCGAGGTTCTCCGAGGCGCGCTTGGGCGGGGTCGTGCGCGTCACGGCGTCGATCTCGGCGGCCACCGCGGCGACCGCGGCGGCGCGGTAGCGGAAGAACGAGCGCTCCGAGAGATGGGTCTCGTCGGCGACGATCTGCGAGCTCTCGCCGTCGACGTCCACGCGCCGCACGATCGTCCAGTAGACCGACGGGTAGTCGCGCAGCGCGCGCTCCGCCAGCGTAAGGACGGCATCGCGAACCGAGGCCGCGCCGGTGAGCCGGCACAGCGTCATCGCCAGCTCGTCGTCCTGAATCGCGCCCGGCGTCCGAAGCTTTCGCAGCAGTTGGCGGACCCGTCGATACCCCCACTCCATGCCGAAACCTCCTAGTTTGTTAGTAGCACATACGGCTCGACTATGGAACTAGTTTCACCTGGCGCTTTCCCGGCACCAAAGCGGCACTTTCGGAAAGCTTGCCCCGGCTAGCGAGCAAACCGTGGACGGCCCGCGCTCAACGCGAGCGTGCCACGCAGATGTGAAATAACCGTGTGGAGCGCCGTGGGGATGGCGCTCCGGCCGGGGTCCGGCTAGGCGTGGGCCTTCAGCAGCCCGGGGTACTTCTCGCGCAGCGTCTTCAGCTTCGGCAGGTCGTTGTAAACGACGTACGGATAGTCGGGGTTCCTCGCGACGAAGTGCTGGTGGTACGCTTCGGCCGGATAGAACGCGCGCAGCGGGACGAGCTTGGTGACGATCGGCGCGTTGAACGCGTGCGCCGCGGTCAGCTCGCGGATCTCCGCTTCGGCGACGCGCTTCTGCTCCGGGCCGGCGTAGAAGATCGCCGAGCGGTACTGCGTCCCGTGGTCGGGGCCTTGGTAGTCGAGCTCCGTCGGGTCGTGCGCGACGGTGAAGTACACCTGCAGCAGCTGCTTGTACGAGACGACGGCCGGGTCGTAGGTGATCTCGACCGACTCGGCGTGCCCGGTCGTGCCCGTACTGACCATGTCGTAGTGCGCGGTGGCGCTCGCGCCGCCGGAGAAGCCGGAGACGACGTTCGTGACGCCGCGCAGCTCGTCGAAGACGGCCTCCATCCCCCAGAAGCAGCCGCCGGCGAGGACGGCCTTCTCGGTGCGGGGCGCGGCCGCGGCGGGAACGCCGGCCAGGGCGCTCAGGAGCCCCGCGAGCGCGAGCGCGGCGGCGGTGCGGAGTGCGGTCAGGTGCGTCACGATCCCATCGTAGCACCGCGGGGTTCGCGCGTGCTGCAAGCGCGCTTACAGGGCGGGCGGTTGACGGGAGCCGTCCGGCCGTGGTAAGACCGTCGCACATGACCCGTGCGACCTGGTCCTACCGGTATTTCTCCTACGCCTCGCGGAGCGCGCCGGCGCGGTAGGCCTTTGCCGTAACGAGTCCGAGCGGACCGAAACTGCAAGAGCCCCTCGCCGAGCGAGGGGCTCTTTATCTTCTCGGGAGTGCATCATGATCAGCGTCCAGCCCGCGAACGGCGAGCAGCCCCCCATCCTGACCCTGACCGCGGCCTTCGAAGGGATCGAAGGCTCGTACTCGCACGCCGTGCTGAACGCGTACGCCGAGCGGCGCAGCGTCGTGTTCGCGCCGATGGGCTGCTCCTCGTACCGCAGCGTCGCGCACGCCGTCCTCTCGGGCCGTGCCGACCTCGGCCTGCTGCCGGTCGACAACGCGATCGCCGGCACGATTCGCGAAGGCTACGACGTCCTTGCCGAGTACGAGCTCGATCTTCTGGCGGAGATCACCTGGCGCATGGAGCACAAGCTGCTCGGCGTCCCGGGCGCGACGCTCGACGGCTTGCGCGTGATCGACTCGCATCCGGTCGTGCTCGCCGAGTGCGGGCGCTTCCTCGGGACGCTCCCCGACGTGCGGCGCGTCCCTGTTCCCGACACCGGCGTCGCCGCGCGCGACGTCGCGGCGGCGCAGGATCTCACCCGCGGCGCGATCGCTTCGTCCGAAGCGGCACGGCGCTACGGCTTGATCGAGCTCGCCGACACGATCGCCGACCACCCCGACAACTTCACCCGCTTCGTGCTCTTCCGCGCGCGCAACGCGCGCGGTCCGGCGGCGGACTTCGAGCCGGCGGAAGACTTCGCCAACCGCAAGACCTCGCTCGTGTTCTCGGTCGCCGACGCGCCGGGGGCGCTCGGGCACTGTCTTTCGATCCTCGGCGCGAACGGGCTGAACGTGTCGAAGCTGGACTCGAAGACGCGGCTCGGAACGAGCGGTCAGTCCTCGTTCTACGCCGATGTCGACGGCGACGTGCGCGAAGAGCGCTTCGCCGGCGCGCTGCGCGCGCTGCGCGAGGTGACCGTCGCGTTGCACGTGATCGGGAGCTACGACGCTGCGAGCGCGCCGCCGCGCGAGCGGCGCGCGCCGGCGATCGTGATCGACGAGACGCCCCCGGTCGTGCCGAAGCCGGGCGCGGTGAAGCATCCGAAGGCGCAGCGCCAAGACGAGAACGTGCGCTCGCGGGTGATGGTCGGCGACGTCGCGGTCGGCGACGGCCACTTCGTGGTGATCGGCGGACCGTGCAGCGTCGAGTCGCGCGACCAGATTCTCGCCACGGCGCAAGCGGTTGCGGCGGCCGGCGGCGCGATGCTGCGCGGCGGCGCGTTCAAGCCGCGCACCTCGCCGTACGCGTTTCAAGGGCTGCGCTGGGAAGGCGTCTCGCTGCTCGCGGAAGCCAGCCGCGCAACGGGCTTGCCGACCGTCAGCGAGGTGATGAGCATCGAGCAGGTCGAGCGGATGGCGGCCTCGGTCGACGTGCTGCAGATCGGGGCGCGCAACATGCAGAACTTCGACCTGCTCAAAGCCGTCGGCAAGACGGATCGCCCGATCTTGCTCAAGCGCGGGATGTCGGCGACGATCGACGAGCTGCTCTCGTCGGCGGAGTACATTCTGAGCGAAGGCAATCCCAACGTCATCTTGTGCGAGCGCGGGATTCGCACGTTCGAGACCTCGACGCGCAACACGCTCGACCTCTCGGCGGTCCCGGTGCTGCGCGAGCGGACGCATCTCCCGGTGATCGTCGACCCTTCGCACGGCGTCGGCGTGCGGCGCTGGATCCGCCCGCTGTGCCGTGCCGCGAAGGCCGTCGGCGCGCACGGCCTGCTCCTGGAAGTCCACCCGAACCCGGCCGAAGCGATGTGCGACGCCGACCAGGCGCTCACGTTCCGAGACTTCGCCAGCATCATGGCGGAGCTGGCGAGCCTGCCGTCGTTCGCGGAGATCCACGCCTAGCGAGCGGCCGAGCACGCGGTCTCAGCCTTCTCACAGGACTCTCATGGGGCGTTCTGCGTTTCTCGCAGTACGGCGCTTGACCGCGCCGCTTCCCCATGGAGGAGCAAGCTTGAGGCCTCATTCTATCGTTCGAACCCTGGCGGCAGCGGCGCTGCTGCTGGTGCCGACGGTCGCGCTCGCGGCGCCGGATCAGAACACGCGCAATTATCCAAACAACGGCAACAACGGCTGCCCGAGCGGGCAGTGGCGCAATCAGTCCGGCCAGTGCGGCGTCTGGAACAACAACGGCCAGTACAACAACGGCCAGTACAACAACAACGGCCGCCACCGCGATCGCGACCGTGACGACCGCGGCAACAGCCGCGATCGCGACGACCGGAACAACCGGAACAACAACTACCCGTACAACGGGCAGTACAACGGCGGTTACAACAACGGCGGCTATTACGGCAACGGCGGTTACTACGGGAACGGCGGCTACAACAACGGCCGCTACGGAAACCTCGGGAACCAGCTGAGCGGGACGGTCTCCTCGTTCTCGCCGTACAACCTGTACCTGAGCAACGGGACGCACGTCGAACTGCACGACGGCACGGTGATCAACCCGAGAGGCACGAACCTGACCGGGGGACAGCGCGTCCGGATCATCGGCAACTGGAACGGCGACGGCACGTTCAACGCGAACGAGATCGACGTCATCGGCAACGGCTACCGCTACTAGACACCGACTTCGTCCTCCGACACGCCGGCGGCCGCCGGGACTCGATGGGAGTCCCGGTGGCCGTCTTCGAATCTAGCGGTTCCGCTCGTCTCCAGGAGACCGCCGATGACCGCTACCGCCGCCCCAAGTCTTGCCCCCGCTCGCGAACGCGTCTCCGACGAGGAATGGCAGGTCCGCGTCGACCTCGCCGCCGCGTACCGGCTGGTCGCGCACTACGGCTGGGACGATCTCATCTTCACCCACATCTCGGCGCGCGTCCCTGGGCCGGAGCACCACTTCCTGATCAATCCCTACGGGCTGCTGTTCGGCGAGATCACCGCGTCCTCGCTGCTCAAGGTCGACCTCGACGGAAACCTGGTCGAGCCCACCTCATACCACTTCAACCCGGCGGGGTTCACGATTCACAGCGCGGTGCACGCCGCGCGCGAGGACGCGAAGTGCGTGCTGCACCTGCACACCGTCGCGGGCGTCGCCGTGTCGTGCCAGGAGCACGGGCTGCTTTCGCTCGAGCAGACGGCGATGCTGCTCAACGGCGAGGTCGCGTACCACGAGTACGAGGGGGTCGCGCTGCTGCTCGACGAGCGCCCGCGGCTGGTCGCCGACTTGGGCGCGAAGAAGGCGATGCTGTTGCGCAATCACGGGACGCTGACGGTCGGCGAAACGGTCGCAGACGCGTTTCTGACGATGTACTTCCTGGAGCGCGCGTGCGCGACGCAGGTCGCGGCGCTCGCCGGCGGCGCGCAGCTGCACCATCCGTCACCGGAATTGCAGGAGGTCGTACGAAAGCAGGCGTCGGTCGGGATCGGTCCGGTCGCGAAGCTTGCGTGGGACGCGCAGCTGCGCTTGCTCGACAAGAAAGACCCGAGCTACAAGACGTAGCCCGATGGCCGTGAAGACGCAGTTCCCCGAGGAGACGGTCGACGGCGCGTGGGTGCGGCAGGACGACGCGTTTCGCGAGTGGGTGCGCGCCGACGGCTCGACGCCGTACCCGGTCGAGTCCGGGCGGTATCATCTGTACGTCTCGCTGGCTTGTCCGTGGGCCCACCGCACGATCATCGTGCGCGCGCTCAAAGGACTCGAAGACGCCGTCGGGATGACCGTCGTCGACCCGATCCGCGACGAGCTCGGCTGGCGCTTTCGCGACGGCGCCGGCTTCACCGCGGACCCGATCAATGGCTTCCGCTACCTCGCCGAAGCGTATCAGGCGACGGACCCGCACTACCACGGCCGCATCACCGTCCCCGTGCTGTGGGACATGAAAACGAAAGGCATCATCAGCAACTCCGACGACGACATCATGCGGATGTTCGAGACGGAGTTCGACGCGCTGGCCCGGCACGACGTCGACTTGTATCCGGCCGAGCACCGCAAGGAGATCGACGAGCTGAACGAGCGGATCTACGAGACGGTGAACGACGGGGTCTACCGCGCCGGCTTCGCCGGGACGCAAGAGGCGTATGAAGAGGCGGCGTACCGGCTGTTCCACTCGCTCGACGCGCTCGAGGAACGGCTGGCGCTCCGGCGCTACCTGTTCGGCAACGCGCCGGTCGAGACCGACTGGCGCCTGTTCGTGACGCTGGTGCGGTTCGACGCGGTCTACCACGGCCATTTCAAGTGCAACCTGCGCCGCATCGCGGACTACCCGAACCTCTACGGCTACCTGCGCGATCTCTACCAGATCGACCACATTGCGACGACGGTGAACTTCGATCACATCAAGTGCCACTACTACGTGACGCACGACGAGATCAACCCGACCCGCATCGTCCCGATCGGCCCCGAACAACACCTCGACGCCCCCCACCACCGCGAACGGCTGTCGACGAACCGCTTCGCCTAACGGTATTCGCGGACGGTCGGTTTCCGCGGTTATCCCAGCTTCCTCGCAGGGTACACCACCTTGCGCCCGTAGCGGTCGCGCGCGGGCGCGGGTGGAGGCCCTGGATGCAGCACGAGGTCGACAACGTACCGGCAACCGCCCTGGAGGCGGTGCTTGCCGCGGCCAGCGCGCTGCTCGATCCGGAAAAGCTCGCCAGCTTGGCCGTCGATCACGTCAAGCAGCTGCTGCACCTCGACGGCGCGGCGCTGTACTGGTGGGACGCGCACGAAGAAGTCCTCACCGCGCTCGCCGACAACGATCCGCGCGTGAGCATCCCGATCCCGGTGATCAACCCGGGCCAAGGGATCACCGGCAAGGCGTTCGCCGAGGACCAAACGCTCACGACGGCCGACGAGGGAATCCCCGACGAAGGACCGGTCTGGATGCGCGAGCTGCACATTCGGGCCGGCGCGGCCGTGCCGGTTCGGGTCGAGGGCCGGCCGCGCGGCGTGCTGGTCGCGCGCTCGTACACCGAGCGCACCTTCAGCGAGCAGGACCTGGAGACAATGCGGACCGCCGGCGAGCAGATCGCGCCGACGCTCGCGAACATGGGCTTGCTCGCGCGCGCGCAGCGCGAGCGAAACGTCGCGCACGCGCTGGCCGAGCTGATGCGCGCGGCGACCCTCGCCGAAGACGTCGATGCGCTGATGAAGCTGATCGTGCGCTACGCGACGCGGCTGCTCGGCGCGGACGACGGCTGCATCGAGACCCACCACGGCGCACCGCGCGGCGCGAGCGACGGCGAACCCTCGCTCGCCGGCGACGGGGACGGCGGTGAGACGCTGTGCGTGCCGATCGAGACGCCGAAGCGCGCTTTCGGCCGGCTGGTGCTGCGCTTCCGCACCGACGTGACGATTACGCGCCCGCAAGAAGTCATCGCTGCGACCCTGGCCGGGTTCGCCGCCAGCGCGCTCGATCGCGCGCACGTCGACGCCGCGGTGCTGCGCCATGAAGCGTTCCTGCGCTCGGTGCTCAAGACGGCACCGGTCGCGTTTCTGGCCGTCGACCGGCACTGCCGCGTGACGTTCCGCGAAGGGATCGATCTCGTGCGCCTCGGGCTTGACGGCACCGAGGTCGGCGACGAGCTCCCGGACCGCGCGGGCGCCGTGCGCGCGCTGCGCGAGACCGCGCTGCGCGCGCTGGCGGGCGAGGAGGTCGTCGAGGCGATCTCGAGCGACAGCGTCGCGCTCGAGATGCGGTTCGCGCCGTTTCGCGACGCGCGCGGCGAGATCGCCGGTGCGACGGGCGTCGCGATCGACCTCTCCGAGCGGCGCGGCCTCGAAGCGAAATTGGCGTTCCGCGCCACGCACGACGCGCTCACCGAGCTGCCGAACCGCGAGCTGTTCCTCGACCGCCTCGAGCAGTCGCTGCTCACCTCGCGCCGCACGCGCGATCCGCTGGCCGTCGTGGTGCTCGACGTCGAAGATTTCGCGGACGTCAACGCGACGCTCGGCCCGCGCGGCGCCGACACCGCGCTGCGCGAGCTCGCCGCGCGCTTGGCGCAGCGCACGCAGCGCATCGGCGCGACGCTCGCGCGCATCGACGGCGACCGCTTCGGCTGGATCCTGCCGGGCGCCGGCGAGCCCGAGACGCTGGCCTTCATCCGCCGCATCGCGACGGTCGCGGACGATCCGTTCCGCGTCGACGGCCACGTCGTCGGCCTGCGCGTGACGCTGGGGATCGCGCACGCCGCCGGCGCGCTGACCGAGGCCGCGGAGCTGACGCGCCACGCGATCATCGCGATGCAGCGCGCGCGCGACGAGCACGCCGGGTTCGCCGTGTTCGATCCGGCGATGGACCGCGATCCCGACGCGCTGGCGGTGGTGACCGAGCTGCGCGACGCGGTCACGCGCGACGCGCTCGCGCTGCGCTACCAGCCGGTGATCGCGCTCGACGTGCGCCGCACGGTGTCGGCCGAGGCGCTCGTGCGCTGGGTGCATCCCGAGCGTGGCATGCTCGGGCCCGACTCGTTCGTCGCGGTCGCCGAGCGCGTCGGCTTGATCGGCCGCGTCACCGCCTGGGTGCTCGACACGGCGCTACGCGACCTCGCCCGCTGGCGCGCCGAAGGGCTGCGCTGCAACGTCGCGGTGAACCTCTCGGCGTGGGACGTCGCCGATCCAGCGCTCCCCGAGCGCTTCGCGGCGCTCGCCGGCCGCCACGGCATCGACCCCTCGGAAGTGCAGTTCGAGATCACCGAGAGCGCCGTAATGTCGGATCGCCCACTCACGCTCGACGTCCTGCGGCGGCTCACGGAAACCGGCGCGACGGTCGCGCTCGACGACTTCGGCACCGGCTACTCCTCGTTCGCGTACTTGCAGCGCTTGCCGATCACGTGCATCAAGATCGACCGCTCGTTCGTGCGCGATCTGCACGATCGAATCGACAGCCGGGTGATCGTCGGCGCGCTGGTGCACGTCGGCCACGACCTCGGCCTGCACGTTGTCGCCGAAGGCGTCGAGGACGAACAGCAGCTCGCGCTGTTAGAGATGATGGGCTGTCCCTGCGCGCAAGGCCATTTGTTCGCGCGCGCGCTGACCGCCGAGGAGTTGTTGGCGCGCCTGCGCGCGGAGGCGGGTCTGACCGTGGAAGAGTCAACCGCCTGACGCGCGGCCGGCGACGCTATTCCGGCGGCTCGTCCTCGCGCCGTGTCGGAACGTCGTGGTCGTCGCGATCCCACTTGAAGAAGAACTGGCGTGCCACCGCACCGACGCCTGCGATGAGTATCAGAGCCCAGCACAACAGCAGGATGAGCGCGATCGTGTTGATGTTCTTCACGCGACGTGAGCGCCGAGTGCTTTCCCGACCGTCCGCCCGGCGTAGGTTACGGCTTCGCGGCCTTGGTCGAAGATGCCGATGAACGAGAAGAACGCGTGGATCATTCCGGGGTAAACGCGCACGTCGGCCGGGACGCCGTCGGCGCGCAGCCGTTCGGCGTACTTCAGGCCTTCGTCGCGGATCGGATCGCACTCGGCGAAGATCAGCGTCGCCGGCGGCAGGCCGCGCAACGTTTCCGCGCGATCAGCGAAAACGTACGGCACGTCCGCCAGCTCCGGACGCGGCATGTGACAGCGGTCGTAGAACGCAATGCGCTCGGCCGTAAGGAAATAGCCGTCGCTGTAGAGCCGATATGATTCGCTTTGCGTCACGCCGCCGCCGACGGCCGGATACACCAGCAGCTGGTGCGCGATCCTCGGACCGTTCGCGTCGCGCGCTTTCAATGCGACGCCGGCGGCGAGCCCGCCGCCCGCGCTGTCGCCGCCGATCGCGAGCCGGCTCGCGTCGGCGCCGAGCTCGCCGGCATGCGCGGCGAGCCATTCGAGCGCCGCGTAGCAGTCTTCGAACGGCTCAGGCGCCGGGTGCTCCGGGGCCAGGCGATAGTCGACGGAAGCGATGGTGCAGCCGCTCTCGCGCGTCAGCAGCCGGCACACCGAGTCGTAGCTGTCGCGGCTGCCGCACACCCAGCCGCCGCCGTGAAAATACACCAGCATCGGGCGGGGCTCGGCCGCACCTTCCGGCGTGTAGACGCGAATCGGAATCGCACCTCGCGGTCCCGGCGCCGTCACCTCCGCGACGCGGCCGACCGGAAGCGGCGGACCGCCGAGGCGCGTGAACGCCTCTTCGAACAGCGCGCGCACCTCGTCGAGCGGCATCGTCTCCAGCGGCGGACGGTTCAGCGCCGCGATGTAGTCGAGAAACGCGCGCGCCTGCGGGTCGACTTGCGGCGGCGTGTCGTTCTGCGTCATGCTACTTCTCCGGCGAGCGCGCGCCGCCACAACTCCCACGCGCGTTCGATCTGCCCGGCGTTCGACTCGCTGGAGCGCTTGGACTCCAGCTCGCTCAAGAAGGTCACCGCACCGCCCATGTTCGTCGCTTCGCGCTGCAAGCGCGCGTTGACTTCCGTGTAGACCGCGCGAAACACCGCTTCGCGCAGCGTGCGGCCGACCGTCGTGGAGCCGTGGCCGCGCATCAGCACGACCGTGCTCGAACCGAGCGTCGCTGCCAGCGCGTCGCCGAGCCGTTCGTCGCGCACGAGCAGGTCGTTGTCCGGTCCGGCGGCGTCGCGAATCTCGAACACCGGCGTCTCAGCGGCGCCGAGGAACGAAGCCATGTGAAAGACCGGCCGCAGCCCCGCGCCCGCGACGATTCCGAACGGGATCACGGCGGGCGAATGCGAGTGCACGACCGCGTTGACGTCCGGACGCGCGCGGTAGATCGAGCCGTGGATGAACCGTTCCAAGTACGGCGGGCGCGCGTCGCCGCCGAGCGCGGTGCCGTCGAGCGCGAACGTCATCACGTCGCCGGCGGTGACGAGCGCCGCGGCATGCTGCGCGCGAGCAGAAAGCGCTGCGGATCGTGCTCGTCGCGCACGCTGACGTGGCCGAACCCGTCGACGACCCCGCGGTCATAGAGGATCCGGTTCGCCAGAACGAGCTCGTCGATCACGCCCGCGTCTTAGGGCCGGCGGCGGTCGACGCCTTTTTCACCGGCTGCAACGCACGGTCCAGGAGGCCGGGCGCCGCGCTGTGAAAACCGGGCGTCTGATGAGCGGAGCCGTCGTCCGAACCATCGCGCGCACGCCCCCCGCCGAGCTGGCGCCGCTGGCCGAGCGCGGGGTGGCTACGGTTCACGAAGCGATCGGCCGCACCGGGCTGATGCACGCGTACATGCGCCCGATCTACCGCGGAGCGTCGATCGCGGGGAACGCGGTCACCGTGACGGTGCCGCCGGGCGACAACACGATGATCCACGTCGCGGTCGAGCTGATGCAGGAAGGCGACGTGCTGGTCGTCGTCCCGACCTCGCCGTGCGAGGACGGCTACTTCGGCGATCTGCTCGGCGGCTCGCTGAAAGCGCGCGGCGTGCAGGGACTGATCATCGAGGCCGGCGTTCGCGACGTGCGAACGCTGAAAGAGATGAGCTTTCCGGTGTGGTCGAAAGCGATCTTCGCGCAAGGGACGGTGAAGGAGACGCTCGGCGACGTCAACGTGCCGGTGGTGTGCGCGGGGCAGCGCGTCGAGCCGGGCGACGCGATCGTCGCCGACGACGACGGCGTGCTGGTCGTGCCGCGCGCGCGCGTCGCCGAAGCGCTCGCCGCGTCCGCGGCCCGGATCGAAAAAGAAACGAAGAACCGCGCGCGGTTCGCCGCCGGCGAAGTCGGCTTGGACGTGTACGGGATGCGCGAGAAGCTCGCCGCGAAGGGCTTGAAATACTACGAGGACGCGCGCGCGTTCGCGGAAGGGCGAAGCTCGTGACGCAGACGGCGATCCCGTGCACGCTGATGCGCGGCGGCACCTCGAAGGGGCCGTTCTTCCTCGCCTCCGATCTGCCGAGCGATCCGGACGTGCGCGACCGCGTGCTGCTCGCCGCGATGGGCTCGCCCGACGTGCGGCAGATCGACGGGATCGGCGGCGCCGACACGCTGACCAGCAAAGTGGCAATCGTGTCGCCGTCGACGCGGGCGGACGCTGACGTGGATTATCTTTTTCTGCAAGTGATTCCGGACGAGCCGCGCGTCGATGCGTCGCAGAACTGCGGGAACATGCTCGCCGGGATCGGGCCGTTCGCGATCGAGCGGGGGCTCGTGACTGCGACCGGCAATGAGACGAAGGTCCGCATCAACATGGTGAACACCCGCAGCATCGCCGTCGCGACGGTGCAGACGCCGGGCGGGCGCGTGCGCTACGACGGCGACGCGCGGATCGACGGAGTTCCGGGAACCGCCGCGCCGATCGTGATCGACTTCCTCGACATCGCCGGCTCGAGCACCGGCGGCGCGCTGCTGCCGACCGGCAACGCGCGCGACGTCGTCGAGGGAATCGAGGCGACGCTCATCGACAACGGGATGCCGGTGGTGGTGATGCGCGCGTCCGACTTCGGCAAGACCGCACACGAATCGCCCGCGGAGCTGGAGGCCGACGCGGAGCTGAAAGCGCGCGTGGAGGAGGTGCGGCTCGCCGCCGGCAAGCTGATGAACCTCGGCGACGTGACGAACAAGACGGTGCCGAAGATGTGTCTGGTCGGCGCGCCGCAGCACGGCGGCGCGGTGTCGACGCGCAACTTCATCCCGCAGAAAGTGCACAAGGCGATCGGCGTCTTCGGCGCGGTGAGCGTCGCCACGGCGTGCGCGTATCCGGGAACGGTCGCGGCGGAGATCGCGGGCGGCGGCGGACAGCTCGGCGCACGCAGCCTGGAGATCGAGCACCCGACCGGGTTCTTCACCGTGGAGATGGTCCTCGTCGACGACGGCACCGGCAAGCCCCGCGTCGAGCGCTCCGCGCTGCTGCGTACCGCGCGCGCCTTGATGCGCGGTGAGGTACTGGTTCCCACCGACGTTGTCGCCCTGAGCTTGTCGAAGGGCGAGCCAACGTCGTACGCGACATCGCCACACGGAGCACCGGCGTGATCGTCGACTGCCACGGCCACTACACGACCGCGCCCAAGCCGCTGCAAGACTTCCGCGAAGCGCAGCTCACCGCGCTCGACGATGCCTCGAAAGCGCCGTCGCCGGACAGCATTCGGATCAGCGACCATGCGATTCGCGAGAGCCTGGAGAACGCGCAACTCAAGTTCCAGCGCGAGCGCGGCACCGATCTGACGATCTTCTCGCCGCGCGCCTCGGCGATGGCGCACCACGTCGGGACCGAAGCGACGAGCATGGCGTGGACACGCGCCTGCAACGACCTGATTGCGCGCGTGTGTGCGCTGTACCCGCAGAACTTCGTCGGCGTCTGCCAGTTGCCGCAATCGCCCGGCGCACCGCCGGCGAACAGCGTCGCCGAGCTGGAGCGTTGCGTGAACGAGCTCGGCTTTGTCGGCTGCAACATCAACCCCGATCCGTCGGGCGGTCACTGGACGAGCCCGCCGCTGACCGACAAGCACTGGTATCCGCTCTACGAGAAAATGGTCGAGCTGGACGTCCCCGCGATGGTTCACGTCAGCGCGTCGTGCAACCCGAACTTTCACGCCACCGGCGCGCACTACCTCAACGCCGACACAACGGCGTTCATGCAGTTCCTCACGTCGGATTTGTTCAAGGACTTCCCGACGCTGCGCTTCGTGATCCCGCATGGCGGCGGCGCGGTGCCGTACCATTGGGGCCGCTACCGCGGGCTCGCGCAGGACATGAAGCGCCCGCCGCTCGACGAGCTGCTGCTGAACAACGTCTTCTTCGACACCTGCGTGTACCACCAGCCGGGGATCGACTTGCTCGCGAAGGTGATCCCGGTCGAGAATATCATCTTCGGCTCGGAGATGGTCGGCGCGGTTCGCGGGATCGACCCGGAGACCGGCCACAACTACGACGACACAAAGCGCTACGTCGACGCGCTCCCGCTGAGCGAGGCCGACAAGCGCAAGATCTTCTCCGAGAATGCCGCGCGCGTGTACCCGAGACTGGCGCCGAAGCTGGCGAAGCTTGCGGAGGTCGCACGATGACGGCGGCGTTCACGATGGACGCGAACTACCGGCCGTACCATCCGAACCCGCGCATACCGGCGTACGCGCCGCCGATGGGTGCGGTCGATGCGCACTGTCACGTCTTCGGCCCGGGCGATGTGTTCCCATATGCGCCCGAGCGCAAGTACACGCCGTGCGATGCGCCCAAGGAGAAGCTCTTCGGGCTGCGCGACTTTCTGGAGTTCAGCAAGAACGTCATCGTGCAGGCCAGCTGCCACGGGCGCGACAACTCGGCGCTCGCCGACGCGCTGCGCGCGTCCGGCGGCAACGCGAAGGGCGTCGCCGTCGTGCGCTACGACGTCTCCGACGACGAGCTCAAGGAACTCGACGAAGCCGGCGTCCGCGCGGTTCGGTTCAACTTCGTCAAGCGGCTCGTCGACGCGACGCCGCGCGACAACTATCTGCGCGTCGCGGAGAAGATCGCGCTGCTCGGCTGGCACTTCGTGGTCTACTTCGAGGCGCCCGAGCTGGAGAGCCTCACGCCGTTCTTGACCTCGTTGCCGGGGACGATCGTCGTCGACCACATGGGACGCCCGGACGTCTCCAAGGGCATCAACCATCCGGACTTCCAGCGTTTCGTGCAACTGCTCGACGAGCACGCAAACATCTGGACGAAGGTGACCTGCCCGGAACGGCTCACCGTTGAGGGCCCGCCGTACAACGATGTCGTTCCGTTCCAGCGTCTGCTGGTCGAACGGTTTCCGGACCGCGTGCTGTGGGGCACCGACTGGCCGCACCCGAACATGACCTGGATCGTCCCCGACGACGGTGAGCTGGTCGACATGATCCCGCGCATCGCGCGAACGCCGGAGCTGCAGCAGAAACTGCTCGTCGACAACCCCAACCGCCTGTACTGGCCCGAGTCGCGATGAGCCACGACCCGGCGTTCGACGACATTCCCGGAACGATCTTGTTCGACGCGGAGCGCTCGCGGCAAGGGTATCACCTCAACATGTTCTGCATGTCGCTGATGAAGGCGGAAAACCGCGACGCGTTCCGCGCCGACGAGCGCGCCTACCTCGCGAAGTTCCCGATGACGGACGAACAGCAGCAGTCGGTCCTCGACCGCGACTGGAACGGCATGCTCGAGCTCGGCGGCAACATCTACTACACCGCGAAGCTCGCGGCATGCGACGGTCTGTCGTTCCAGCAGATCGCCGCGCTCATGACCGGCTCGACGCAAGACGATTACGCGAAGATGATGCTCGAAGGCGGCCGCCCACCCGAAGGCAACCGCAGCAAAGCGGAGTGGGGGCACCGTGGCTGAGATCCTAGCCGGCGTCGCGACCTCGCACGTCCCGGCGATCGGCGCGGCGATCGATCTCGGCAAGACGGGGACGCCGTACTGGGAGCGGCTCTTCCGCGGCTTCGAGCCCTCGAAGAAGTGGATCGCCGAGCTGAAGCCGGACGTCGTGATCCTCGTCTACAACGATCACGCGTCGGCATTCTCGGTCGAGTTGATCCCAACGTTCGCGCTCGGCTGCGCGGCGGAGTTTCCCCCGGCCGACGAAGGCTGGGGCGCGCGCCCCGTACCGGTCGTCAAAGGACACCCCGAGCTAGCGTGGCACATCGCGCAGTCGCTGATCCTCGACGAGTTCGACATCACGATCGTCAACAAGATGGAGGTTGACCACGGCCTCACCGTGCCACTCTCGCTGATGTTCGGACAGTCGCAGGAATGGCCCGTGCAGGTGATCCCGCTCGCGGTGAACGTCGTGCAGTACCCGCCGCCGACCGGCCACCGCTGCTACATGCTCGGCAAAGCGATCCGCAAAGCCGTCGAGTCGTTCGACCGCCCGTTGCGCGTCGTCGTGTTCGGCACCGGCGGCATGTCGCACCAACTGCAAGGCCCACGCGCGGGACTGATCAACCGCGAGTTCGATACCGCATTCCTCGACAAGCTCACCTCCGACCCCCAAAGCCTGGCAAAACTCCCACACGTCGACTACGTCCGCGAAGCCGGTTCCGAAGGCATCGAGATGGTGATGTGGCTAATCATGCGCGGCGCCCTCGCCGACGACGCAAAAGAAGTCTACCGCTTCTACCACGTCCCAGCGTCGAACACCGCAGTCGGCCATCTGATCATCGAAAACCCAAGCCTCCCACAACGCACGCTTTCAGAATCGCGTATCGAGGTAGGGATGCCGGGCGTCGCCGAAGACCCCGAAGCTGCCGAAGAGGTCGTCCTGCGTTGACTCGCACGTTTGTCATCCTGAGCTTGTCGAAGGGCGACCCATCGTGAAAATAGCCCTCGCGGGCCAAGGCGCGTTCGGCATCAAACACCTCGAAGCGCTCGCGAACATCGAAGACGTCCAGGTGATCTCCCTCGCCGGCGGCAGCCCCGACGGCACCGAAGAAGTCGCGCGCAAGTGGAACATCCCCCACTGGACGACCGACCTCGCCGAGACGCTGGCGATCCCGGAAGTCGAAGCGGTGATCCTCGCGACGCCAACGCAGCTGCACGCCGCGCAGGCCGAGCAGGTGATGCGTGCCGGCAAGCACGTGGAGATCGAAATCCCGATCGCCGACAATCTCGCCGACGCGGAGCGGCTCGTGCAGGTGCAGCGCGAAACCGGCGTGGTGGCGATGGGCGGCCACACCCGCCGCTTCAACCCGAGCCACCAATGGATTCACAACCGCATCAAAGCTGGCGAGCTGAACATCCAGCAGATGGACGTGCAAACGTACTTCTTCCGCCGCACGAACACAAACGCGCTCGGCAAACCCCGCAGCTGGACGGATCACCTCCTCTGGCACCACGCATGCCACACGGTAGACCTCTTCCAATACCAAAACGGCGAAACCGCCTCGCAAGCGATCGGCGTCCAAGGCCCGACCCATCCACAGCTCGGCATCGCCATGGACATGGCCATCCTGCTAAAAGTCCCAAACGGCGCGATCTGCACGCTGTCGCTGTCCTTCAACAACGAAGGCCCATTCGGCACGTTCTTCCGCTACATCTGCGACAATGGCACCTACCTAGCCCGCTACGACGACCTCGTCGACGGCAACAACAACAACATCGACCTAACCGGGGTGGACCTCTCAATGAATGGGATTGAGCTGCAGGATCGGGAGTTCATTGCAGCGATCTGCGAAGCGCGAGAGCCAAACGCAAGCGTGGCCCAATGCCTGAGCGCAATGCGGACGCTACATTTCATCGAGCGCACACTAGATTAACTCCGCACAGCGTTGCCACCGATCCGTGAGGCAGGTCGGCTGGGCAAGGTCCGGTCGAAGGCTCTTCAGGCGACCGCACGGCTGGATTCCGCCCGCAGCTGGTGCAGAATGGCGGATTCGAACAGGCGTCTAGTCTACGGCGGCGTAGCCCTTTCGGGCGATGATGGTCCCCGTTCGTACCCTTACTGCGCCGACCGGAATTGCTTCTTCTGGCGGCGCAACGACGTGCGGCTCAGCCCTGAAGCGCTTTCTCTCCGCCCTTCGCAAGAAACTGCTCCCAGTCGGCCGCACTGATACGCATACCGGCTATCGCTTCGGCTCTCAATTTCCAAACACAGTTGCCGTCGTTGCACATCAAGGCGCCCGACCCATTCTCAATTCCCCGCAGGACAGCTGCGACAGACGGCGGAGCAAGGTTGGTTCGGATCTCCGCACCCGAAATGAGCACGATCGTGACGGGGACGGTAGGCGCGTTTGTCTGGGACATGGCTCCATTATGCCCCGCGCCGAGCGCTAACGATGAACCCCTTGGCGAAGCTCGCGGTCGCCCTCGCCGACGGCAATGGTCGCTATGCGGTCCTCATCGGCTCGGGTGTTTCACGGGCCGCAGGGATGCCCACCGGATGGGAGGTTGTTGGGGACTTAATTACCCGGTACGCGATCGCCGAGGGAGAAGGCGCTCCGTCGGATCCATTCGCTTGGTACCGAGCCCGCTTTGCCGACGAGCCATCGTACTCGCAGCTTCTCGATCGACTCGCGCCAACACAGGCTGAACGTCAGGCGGTACTAGAAGCGTATTGGCTTCCAACTGACGAGGACAGAGAACGTGGGCTGAAAATTCCCTCGATTGCCCATCGCGCCATAGCAACACTCGCCCAGCGCGGAGCCGTCCGGATCATCCTCACGACAAACTTCGATCCATTGACAGAACAGGCCCTCGAAACTGCCGGCGTTCCCTTCCGTGTAATCTCGAGTGGCGACGACGCTGAGGGTGCCCCGCCTTACGTTCATGGCGGCGTCTACGTGGTTAAAATCTCGGGCGACTACCGTGACACGCGTATCGCCAATACCTTAGCAGAGCTCTCGGTGCTCGATCCCCGGCTCGCCGCTTACTTGGAGCGCATCATCGATGATTTTGGCCTCATTGTCTGCGGCTGGAGCGGTGAGTGGGACATCGCGCTAGTTGAGACGATTCTCGCAGCACCGAACAGACGCTACACGATGTGGTGGGCCAGCCGGGGCAAGCCACGGACGAAGGCGGCGGAGATCATTACGAAGCGCGATGCGGAGGTCATTGGGATCGCGGATGCCGACACGTTTTTCGGGGAACTCACCGCGCGCGTGGAAGCGCTAATCGACCTACGTGCACCGCGCCTAGAGGACACCGAGCAGGCGTCCGCGCTCGTCAAGCACCTTCTGCCTCGTGCCGACGGCCTGATTCGACTACGAGAACTCGTCATACGAGAAGCGGACCGGGTCAAAGAGGTGATCTATTCATTCCCGGTAGAGTCATATCCGTCGGGTGTGGAGTTCAAGGCGAGTTTTGAGCGTATAGAAGCCGCCGTGGCGGTACTGGCCTCGATGCTCGCGACCATCGCTTTCTATGGCGACCACATCCTTTATGGAACCATTGTGGCCGATGCGGTTCGCAGATTCGTCCCCTCAATGCCGGGCACTGGAAACCCGTTACTCTTGAATCTACGCGAGCGCTGGGCAGCTCAAGTACTGGCGAACGCGGTCTCTGTGGGTGCCTACTTCGGAAACAAGCCTGCGTTCTTTGCCTCTGCCTACGGAGGCTTGTTTTGGCATAACGGCCGCACGAACTACTTTGCGTCCATGATCGCAAATGACTGGTGGGACCGAGCAGTGGACAAATGCCTTTCGGGTCAAGAATACTATTGCGGCTGGACGTACCGTCTGCGGGAACTCGCGCGTAACCTTATTCCAATACTCGCGCTTCGTGCCGACGACTTCGACCGTGCCTTTTTCCGCATGGACTACGTCCGTAGCGTACTCATCCGACGGTTAACAGACGGCGCGATTCTGGCCTTCGGAGAAGGCGTGAGGCGGTCCGAAATTCGCGACGAGGTCGAGAGGGAGCGCCAGGAGGCTGGGACCGAATGGCCGCCATTCCGGACCGGTATCATGTCGCATGCCGACTGGACAAAATATTCCAGCGAAAGCGTTTACGACGCCAGCGTCGGAGACTGAGGCGGCGACGTTAAGGGTGTGCGCCTTGTAGCTCGACGAAAAACTTCCTTTAGTGCATTGATTCGAACGCATGCTCGCGCTATAATACTAGTAAGCGAAATTTCTTCGCTATTAAACAGTAAGCGGCCCAGCCGGTGTTAGAGCACCGGCCGAGCCCGTCACCCGATGAAGGTTCCATCGAATGACAATCTCCAAATTCGACGTACTGACGTCGAGCCCTCGGCGCGGGCTTTCCGGCGCCGAACATCGTCCGTTTCATCATCGCCTTTGGGTGATCGCATGATGGCGTTACTTACCGAGTTCCACGCCTCGATGGCCGATGTCACGGACGAAAACCACGAGAACAGGGCCGGCTTGGTGCAGGCTGACGACTTCAATGCCGAGGTCGTCGTACGGTTCCTGCGCGACAACGGTGTCGACGCGTCGGTCGACGAGTCGACCGGCGGCTTTCGCTACATGGCCGCGGATCCCGCGCGTGCTTCCGACGTGCGCTTCGCCTGCGTCTGCCTGCGCGCATCGATCAGCTACGCGCTGGAAGCTGCCTTCTGGTGCATTAAGGCGAAGCGATGATCAACAAGCATTCGTACTCGCCCCATGCTCCGCGCTGGAACGGACAACGAAGAACCGCGCCGGTAGAGTCGCTATCGGCACGCGTCCTCCGCCTCCGCATCGCGCGCGGCTACAGCGCCTCCGATCTGGCAACGGAAGCCGGCGTCTTGTCGGGCACGATCCGCCGGCTCGAGTCCGGCAAGCCCGTCGACAAGCGCATCCTGTCGGCGGTGGCGGTGGCGCTCGGCGTGCCGTACTGCCGTCTTCTCTGCGGCGAGCACAGCTGCGCCGAACGCGCCTGCGTTCCGCTGCGGTCGATCCCCGAGCCCAGGCGCAGCCGCGCCGATCACCGCAACCGACCTCGACGCGAAAAAGGGCGGCCCAGAGGCCGCCCTTCGCGTTTCGTGCCAACCTACGCCGACACCACGTCATGCGATGGTGGCGGACCGGGGTGGCCTGCGACCACCGTTTGCCGGTTTGTGGAGCGAAGCAAGCGCTCGAAATACAATCGTTGGGCCTTCGATGGGTTGCGTTTAGGGCATTTTAGTTGCATTTAGGACGTTTCCGCGGTATGGTGTCGGCACCAGCCAAGCAAAGGACCACCCATGGCGACAAAGGGTCCGGCTTCGGACGTCATTCAACCGGTAGCGGCAGACAACGCGGCCCTCGATGCGCTCGAGGCCGCGCTATCACGCGTCGCGGGAAGTACGTCATTTTGCCTTTCTGGACCGGACACGGCGCCGATCGAGCTTCCTGAGTCGCTATACCGCGCTCTTAGGGACGCCGCTCATATCTTGCGTCAAGGATCAGCCGTCGTTATCTCGCCTCTGCAGCGACGACTATCGACGACGGAAGCCGGCGATTTGCTCGGTGTGTCCCGGCAATACCTGACGCGCCTCATCGACAAGGGCGAGATTCCATGCGATCGCACAGGCCGTCATCGGCGATTGAAGCTGAGCGACGTTCTCGAATACAAGCGTCGTCGTGACGAGGCTCGCGGGGCGTTTCTGGACGACCTCACGGCGGAATCTGCGGACGCGGGGTATTACGACTAATTTTTCGGTTCACCGTTGTACTCGACATGATCGCAGCTGCGTCCTGAACGACCTCAGCTTAATGTGACATAGACCCACGATCGTTCCGCGTCACGCGTGCGAATCTCCGAAGATACTACCACGTCGTGGCGCTGTAGACGAACAGCGTCGTCGACTGGCTTCCGCCGGGAGTCGGGCCGCCGCCGGGAACGTATAGACGATCACCGATTGTCGCGGCGCCGGTGCCGTGGCGGCCTTCGGGGAGCGGCGCGAGTACCGTCCAGGCGTTTGCGCGCGCGTCGTACGCTTCGTTGTTGGTGAAGACGCCGCTGGGTTCTTCGCCGCCGATCGCAAGGATGCGCTCGTGATACACCGCGACCGCCATCCCGCTGCGGCGCGAGGGCATCGGCGCGCACGCCGTCCAGCGGTCGGCCGCCGGATCGTACACGTCGCAGAACGACGTGTCGTGCGCGTAGTCGTCGACCCGCCCGCCGATCGCGTACAGCTTGCCGCCGTACGCGGCTAGCCCCATGTGATCGCGCCCGACCGGAAGCGGCGCGGCGCGCGCGTACGCGTTCGTGCGCGGATCGTACACATCGTGCGTCGTCACGCTGCGCCGTTCGTGCCCGCCGACCAAGTGAATCGCGTCGCCGAGAACCGCGACCGAGATCGATCCCCGGGCGGTCGGCACCGGCGCCAACGCGCGCCAGCGGTCGGCGCCGGGATCGTACACGAACGCGTCCGCCGACGGCGCACCGTTCTCCGCCCCGAATCCGCCGAACGCGTAGAGCTTTCCGTCGAAACTCGCGAGGCCGACATGGTTGAGCCCGCGCGGCAGCTCGGCGCGCTCGCGCCAGCGTCCGGTGGAGGCGTCGTACTCCTCGGTGAGCCGCTGGTTGCCGCCGCGCGCGAACCCGCCGACCACGAAGACGCGCGCGCTGATCGCCGCCACCGCAACCTCGCTACGCGCGGTCGGCATCGCTGCGCCGGTCGTCCACCGGCCGGGGTCGACCGTCGTGGATGCCGCGAGCAGCAGCACCGCGGCGGACGCTGCAAAGACCGAGTTCATTTCATCAGTATAGCCCACAGCTGCGCCGAACGCGCTCCAGGCGAAACCTTACGAACGCGGCGCGCAGTCTACCGGGAACACCGGCCAAAGAAGCAGGGCATTATGCAACAATCGCAATCCGGCATCCGCCCTTCGCAGGGAATTACGCTGACGCATTTCATCACGTCGGCCGACGTGAAGCGTTCCGCGGAATTCTACACGCGGGTGCTCGGTGGCACCGTCGTCATGGAAGGCGAACCGACGATCGTCCAGCTCGCGAACAGCTACGTCATCATCAACGTCGGAGGCGGCCCGACCGATGACAAGCCCACCGTCACGCTCAGTCCGCCGGACGATCCGGACCACGTGAGCAGTTTCCTGAACATCCGCGTGGCGGACATCGCCGAATGCTACAAGCTCTGGAGCGGTCGTGGGGCGCATTTCTTGACCGAGCCGAAAGTGCATGCCCGTGAGATCCGGTGCTACATGCGCGACCCCGACGGCTACTTGATCGAAGTCGGTCAATCGACGACGGCATAGCGTCGGCTACCGCACGCGGCCGGACCGACCCGGACACCCGAGCGACCGCCTCGAACGGGACGCCATGAGGGTCGCGGTCGACGCGCACAACCTGCTGACCGACCGGCGCGGTATTAGCGTCTACGTGCGCGCGGTCTTGCGCGAGTGGTATCGCGCCAGAAGCTGCGATCCGGTCCTGATCGTCAAGCACCCGTTTCCGGCGCTGCTGAAGCGACGGCTCGCGCGAATCGTCGGCTGCGACGGGGTCCGCGTCGCCGCGCGCGTTCCGCGTGATGCAGGCGTCGTATGGCATCCCTGGAACGGCACCTTCATCGACACCGACAAACGCAACGTCGTTACGATCCACGACGTCACGCCGTTCGCGTATCCCGACCCCAAGCCCGAGAAGCGCAGGCACGAACAAGAACCGTTCCTCCGCAGCGCCCGCCGCGCGGACGCGATCATCACGGATTCCGCGTTCAGCGCCGGCGAAATCGTCGCGCACTTAGGCATCTCCCGCGAGCGCATCACGGTGATCCCGTTGGCCGCCGATGCGGAGTTCTCACCAGGACCTTCGCTCACGTTGCGCAGCGATCTCGTGCGCGACGGCTACGTGCTCTACGTCGGCGCGCACGACGAACGCAAGAATCTCCGGACCCTCGTCGAGGCGTGGCGCGGGACGCTGCAGCCGCGCGGTATCCCGCTCGTGCTGATCGGCACGGGGATCCGCGTCGACGGCGCGATCTCGCTGGAGAACATCCCCGCGCCCGAGCTTCGGGACTTGTATCGCGGCGCGCTTGCGGTCGCCGTGCCCTCAACGTACGAGGGCTTCGGTCTGCCGGCGCTCGAGGCATTGGCCTGCGGCGCGCCGCTGATCGTCTCGCGCGCGGCGTCGCTCCCCGAAGTCGCCGGCGACGCGGCACACTACGTCGAGAACCCGCTCAGCGTCGCCGAATGGTCCGACGCCCTGACGCGCCTCGCCGCAGACGAGCCCTATCGCGAGCAGCTTCGGCTGGCCGGCCCAATCCGCGCGTCGTCGTACTCATGGTCACGAACCGCGGCTCTCACGCTTGACGTGCTCGAGAATCGGATACGAGCGACTCAGATCTGATCGCGCAGCGTGACGACGTACGCGAGCTCACGATCGTTTCGCCGCACCGTCGTGCGGATGCGCGAGCCGGGCGCGGTCCGGGCCAGATAGGCTCTCAATTCGTCGATGGGCCAGGCGCGCGTGGGGCGGCCGTTGATCGTGCGCACGACGTCGCCGGCCCGAATTCCGGCTCGTGCCGCCGGGCCGTTCGGGACGAGGCCGCGCACGAGGTCGCCGTCGGATTGCGGGCTCAGCCACAGCCCCGATCGATCATACGCGTCCTGCACGCGGTGCGCGCGGCTCGGCCACGCGGTGATCGTTTTGCGCGGATAGTCGTAGATCACGTTGAAGCGGTTGAGCACGCCGCCGCCGATGCTGCCGGACTGCGGAGCGGTTTTGAAAACGCCCGCGCGCTGGCGCGACGCGCGCGTCGTGACGTCGCGTAGCGTCGCCCCGAAGACCTGCAGGCGAGGCAGGCGCAAGACGTCGCCGTAGATCGGCCCGCCAACGCCGAACCCGGTCAACACGCGCGGCAGCGTATGAGGCCGCTCGTAATATCCGTGGCGCTTCGCGAAGCCGGCGAAGAGCGTGAACGAGGACCGATCGCCGGTGTCGACCAAAACCGTGCCGGGGACGCCGTCGATGACGGCCGCAACAACGGGCAGCTGGCCGGTGAATGCGACCGTGCGCGCGCCGGCCGGGATAGCGAGCGCGCCGCGCGTCAGGGTGACGGTGCGCCGGTCGACGTCGATCTCCGTCTTGACGTCCTTGAGCGCGGGATAGCCGATGATGCCGTCGAGGTGCGGGAAGCCGATGCCGCGTTCGATCTCACCGAGATCGAGCACGGTGACCATTCCCGGGTGGAACGTCATCGTGCCGAGCCCGACCGCTCGCACGGGAGCGCTGCCGATCCGCACCGCGTGCTCGCCGGCGCCGCCGGCGTTCGCCGGCGGCGACCAGCGAATCGGCAGGCGCAGCGCCTCGGCGACCCGCGTCGTGAGCACAACGTCGATCGACCCCGTGTCGAGCACGAGCAGGTACGGCCCGCGCCCATCGATCGTGCACCGCACCATCGGACGGTTGTCGAACATCACGAACGGCACCGTCGTGCTCGACGTCGCACCCGTGTCGCTCCCGGCCGCAACGCTCCCCGTCGCAGCAGGCGCAAGCAGCGCGCCGAGGACCAGGACCGCGGCTAGTCTCGTCGACATGGCGCGCGCTTCGCGCCGGCGGCGAAATTCCCGTTCACCGCCGGCGGGACCGAACGCCAAAAGACTGTCAGGGACTCGTCGCCTGTGCGGCCTCCGCTACCGCGGCCCACTTCTTGTCGGACGACTGGTCGACCCGTAGTTGTCGTGCCAGTTCCACCACGTGTAGGGCTCGGTCTGAGGGTAGCCCTCGGGCGAGTTCTCCCACTGTTCTTGGCGGCCGAGCGCGGTGATGTCGAGGTAGTTCCACGTGCCGCCCATCTGCTCGTCGCCGCGGTTGTTGACGAAGTACGTCCGGAACACGCGCTCGCCGTCGCGGAAGAACACGTTCGTGCCGTGCCACTCGTTCACACCGAAGTCGGTGTCGAAATCGTCGATGATCGTGTACCACGGCATCTCCCAGCCCATCCGCGCCTTCACGCGCGCGATCTCCGCCTGCGGCGCGCGCGAGGCGAACGCGAGCGTCGTGTCGCGCGCGTTCAGGTGGGCGACGTGCGCGACTTGATCCGCAACCATCGAGCAGCCGCGACACGCATGCTCGGGCCAGCCGAACACGCCAGGCTCGAAGAACGCGCGGTAGACGATCAGCTGCCGGCGGCCCTCGAACACGTCGAGCAGGCTGACCCGGCCGTGAGGGCCGTCGAACGCGTACGCCTTCTCCACGGCCAGCCACGGCATGCGCCGGCGCTCGGCGGCGAGCGCGTCGCGCGCGCGGGTCAACGCCTTCTCCTGCACGAGCACCCGCTCGCGCGCAGCCTCCCACTCCACGGCCGAGACGATCGGCCGCGTTCGCATCGCCGTCACGATTCGACGACGCTGCCGAGCTGATCGACGATCATCGTCCAGCCGTGCTCGTGACGGTCGCGCGACTCGACGCTGGCGAGCTTCTCGTGGGTGAGCACGAGCTCGGTTCCGCCGTTGCGCTCGTTGAAGTCCAGGCTCAGCAGCGACTCGTGCTCGTCGGCCGGATCGTCTTCTTCCCAGCTCCAGGTCATCACGAGCCGCTCCGGCGCTTTCACTTCGAGATACGTGCCGCGCGCCACCAGGCGGCCCATTTCGGGCGAGAGCATGGTGATGCTATAGGCGCCGCCGGTCTTGACGTCCATCGTGATGTCGGCCGCCTTCGTATCGCCTGGGCCCAAGAACCGGGCCGCGATGTCCGGATTGGTCCACGCGGCGAAGACGCGTTCTCGCGGCGCGTTGTAGACGCGGCGCAGAACGATCGCCGGCACGGCCGCCGGCTGCTGCAAGTTCGTCATTTCGTGTTCTTCTTTCGAGCGGGAGGTTCGTTGAGGACGTCGCCGAGCCGGTCGAGCACGCGATTCCAGAATGCCGTCTGCTTTTCGATCCAGCCCGCCGCAGCGTTCATCGCGTCCGGCGCGAGGCTGCAGTGGTGAACCCGGCCGACGACGCGGCGCGCGAGGACACCGGAGTCTTCAAGCACGCGAACGTGCCGCGAGATCGCCGGCTGCGAGATGGGAAATTCGGCGGCGATCTCGCCCACCGTCAGCGACCCGCGCGCGAGGCGCTCGACGATGCGGCGCCGCGTCGGATCGGAGAGGGCGGCAAAGACCGCGTCGAGCTTCCCCGGGCTGTTAACCATCTTGTGATATAACCATATCATTATATGTCCGCGCCGTCAACACCGCCGCGCGCGCGCCCGCGTTCGGGCACAAAGAAAAAGCCAGCCTCGGCAGCTTGCCGTGCTGGCGCAAGCGACGCGGCGGAGCCGCGACGCGTGACCGTCTCGCGCTAGCCCGACCGAGCTAGCGCGCCGAAGGGAGAAAGACTACGCCGCGTGCTCGAGCGCGGTGCGGCCGAAGTAGTCCAGGATTTGCTGCGACACGCGCTCGATGTCGGCGGGCTGCGCCTCACCGTTCGCGGCGACGAGCTCCTTGGCGCCTCTCGGCCCGAACTGCACGCGGAGCGTCAGCGAGTCGAGCAGCACGTACTGGTCGTGCGATGCCGACCACTGGGTAAGCGTGCCCTTGTTGCGGTGCTTGAAATTGTCGCCGCGCTGAGCGTTCACCCGATCGATGATTTTGCGGTTCGCGATGGAGTGGATCATGCAGGAAGGATACGTCGCCCTTCCTCTTTACCCCTCCCCTATGGGGGAGGTCCATTCGGCTCCTTGCTTTTGGCAGGGCGGCCGAGAGCTCGCTTGGGCTCAGGGTCGGGCTTTTCGAACCCGCAGCCATGGAATCGCTCGGCACAAGCTTCGCGGTGCTCGGCCTGGGTGAAGCCGGCTCGCTGATAGCGCGCGACCTCGTGCGCGGCGGCGCGGCGGTGCGCGGCTGGGATCCCGACCTGCACGGCGACCTGAGCGAGATCCCGCTCGCCCCCAGCTTCGCCGCGGCGGTCGACGGCGCGCGTGTCGTTCTCTCGGTCAACTGGGCGAGCGCCGCCCTGGACGTCGCGCGAGAAGCGCTTCCGTTCCTGCGGCCGGGCACGATCTACGCGGACTTGAACACCGCCGGCCCGGCGCTGAAGCAGCAGCTCGCCGCGATCGTCTCTCCCTCCGGCGCGGCGTTCGTCGATGTCGCGATGATGGCGCCGGTTCCGCCGCTGGGGATTCGCGTCCCGATGTTTTTCGCCGGCGCGGGCGCGCACGCGTTGGCCGAGCTGCTGCGCCCGTTCGGCACGCCGGTGGAGATCGTCGGCGCGCAGCCCGGCGACGCGGCGGCGCGCAAGCTCACGCGCTCCGTGTTCTTCAAAGGAATGTCCAGCGCGATCTGCGAGGCGCTCGACGCCGCGCGCGCGGCGGGCGTCGAGGACTGGCTGCGCGGCGACATCGTCCGCACACTGGCCGGCGCCGACGCGACGCTGCTCGAGCGCATCGTCGAGGGCACCTACAAGCACGCCAAGCGCCGCGCGCACGAGATGCGCGACGCCGCCGCGCTTCTCGACGACCTCGGCGTCCCCGCGCCGATCACGCGCGCGAGCGCCGAGTCGCTCGAGCGCATCGCTCAGCCGTCTTCTTCGTCGATCTCGCGGTAGACGCCGGCGGCGTGCGCGAACGCCGAGTTCGCCGCCGGGACGCCGGCGTACACGGCGACCTGCAACAGCACTTCCTTCACCTCGTCGCGCGTCACGCCGGTGTTGCGCGAGCCGCGCACGTGCAGGCGCAGCTCTTCCCAGCGCCCGAGCGAAGCGGTGATGGCGATCGTCAGCAGGCTGCGCGTCTTGCGGTCGAGTCCCGGCCGGCTCCAGACGTCGCCCCACGCGTAGCGGGTGAGCAGCTCCTGAAAGTCGCGCGTGAACTCCGTCGTGCCGGCCTGCGCGCGGTCGACGTGCTCTTCGCCGAGCACCGCGCGCCGCACGATCATCCCGCGGTCGAACTTTTCGTCAGGCATCGTCCAGCCTCCGGAAAATGCGCTACTTGAGCCAGTGGCGCGCGGCGTTGCGCACGTGCGCGCGCGCGATCCGCTCGGCCTCCTCGCCGTCGCCGGAGCGAATCGCCGCCAGGATGCGCGTGTGCTCCGTCGCCGAGGAGGCGAGCCTTCGGCCTTCTTTCTGCGCCCGCGTGTAGACGACTTCAGACGCCATGCGGACCAGCGGGACGAACTGCTGCAGCCGCGCGTGGCCGGTCGCTTCGATCAGCTTGGTGTGGAATTCCGCGTTCAGCACGAGGTAGCGCTGCTTGTCGCTGCGCGTCGTGCGCATCTCCTTCGCCATCGCGCTCAGCTCCAGGTCGAGCTCCTCGCTCAGCCCGCGCTCGGCGAGAAGCCGCGCGGCGAGCCCGTCGACCAGCTCGCGGACGTCCATGATCTCGCGCGCGTCGCGCGTGTCGAGCGCGGGGACCGACGCCGCGCCGCTCGGCGCGATGACGATCAGCCCTTCTTTCTCGAGCGCGATCAGCGCCTCGCGCAGCGGTGTGCGGCTCACCTGCAGCTGCTGCGCGAGATGCTCCTGCCGCAGCACCGTGCCGGGCTCCAGCGTCCCCGCGATGATCAGCCGGCGCAGCTCGTCGACGATCCGCTCTTTCATGCGCGGCTGGCGCACCATCGCGATCGGGCGCATCGCCGCCGCCGGCTGGACCTCGCGCCTCATCGCCATACCTTCATCCGGGTTTCCGACGTTATATCCAAATAGGAAAAGCGCCCGGGGCCGAAACCCCGGGCGCACGTTCCGTCCGCTGACTTAGTGGAAGAACGTGTTGGTGTCGAGGTGGAACGTACCGATAACGTCCCACGAGCCGACGTGGATGTGGTTGGGCTGAACGAACGGCGTCCCTTGCGTCGCCAGCGAGTGGTAGTCCGAGTGGCGCAGCCCCAGCGTGAAGCCCGGGCTGAACCGCTTGTTCAGCAGGTACGTGAGCGCCGAGCTCCAGCGGTACGGTTCACCGATCGTGGTGCCGAACAGCGGGTTGAGCGTCGGGTTCTCGTAGAAGTTCAGCGCACCCCAGCGCTCGTTCAGCGTGAACGTCGTGCCGTGCTTCACGTCGACCGGGAGAATCCACGTGACGCCCTGGGTCGACTCGTAGTACGTGCTCTGGGCCGGGTTCTCGTCGTAATAGCCGACGTTGCCGATGCCGTTCGGGCACGAGAGCTGACGAATGTTGCCCGCCTTGGTGAACGTCGCGATCAGCGCGTTGCTGCAGACCATGCCGACGTGGTGGTCGACGTTCTGCCTGTCGAGCGTCTCGCTGATCGCGAACGCGCTGTTCCAGAGGTCTTTGAACGGCTTGGTCGTGTAGGTGAAGCCGAGGTAGCCGAAGTGATGCTCGGTCGAGCTGACCGTGCAGTTCGGTCCGGTGGAGCGGCCGTTGTTGTTGCACAGGTACGGCACGGTGCTCACGCCGTTGGCGCCGTTGGTCCAGATGCGGTGGCGGAACGAGTCGCCGACGTCCATCGTGACGTAGCGGTCGAACGCGTACGTCGCATGGTACTGGAGGAGGATGTCGCGCGTGTCGCTGGGACACACGCGCGCCGCCGCGCCGCCGGGCGCCGCAGGCTGCAGCACGCACTCCAGCGGCTGGTTGATCGTGCCTTCGGTGATGCGGTCGAAGAGCAGGTTCAGCTTGCGCGTCACCGGGATGCGCACCGTGCCGCCGAGGTCGAGCGGATCGTACCTGTTGACCGGGCTCAGCCCGGTGATCGGGACCGCGTTGCGGTTTCCGTAGTACGCCGGCTGCGTGAAGGTGACGACGAAGTCGATGATCGGCCAGTGGCCCAGCGGCGGCGGAGCCGGAGGTCGGACCGGCGCCGCGCTCGGCGTTTGGCCGACCGTCTTCGGCGCGCCGGCGGTCGTGGCCGGCGCGGTCTGATCGGCCGGCGTCGCGTTCGGTGCGGTCGCGGGGGCCGCCGCAGCGGGTGCGGCCGGAACCGTCTGCGCGTCCGCGGTGACGACCGTCCCCGCGAACAGCACGGCGGCGGCGCAAAGCGCCGTGGCGAGACGGTTCAGCGTCGAACCCGTCGCCCCGGCACGGCGCGTGTGGGAAGAATCCATAGGGAGAGTCTCTCCTGCCTAAGTGTCCGCGGAAGAAGCTCTTACGCGGATTCTGCGGGAAAAGCGCTCCTGGGTGCATATCGACGCCGGCGATCTTTCACGGCCCGTCGTCGCATCGCGCCCGGGAAGCGCAGTGGCGCTGGATACCAGGATCCAGATTGGTACCGCCCATTCTCGCAACGCCGGAGCCTTCCTGTGCAGTCGGCGTGCGAGACCGGACAAACCGGAAACGCAGCCGCGACGGTGAACGTCGGCAGGCGATGGGTATTTTGGCACTATGAGGCGGTGGATCGCCGTCGCCGCCGCGTGCGCTTCCGTACTGATCGCAGCCGCCGCGGGCGCGCAGTCGAATTATCTGGGAACATGGTCCCAGGGACCGCAGCTTCCGCAGTTGCGCAGCGAAGATTCGGTCGCGGCGGTCGGCAACACGATCTACGTCATCGGCGGCTACGCGCCGGCCGGACCGCACCCGACCGCGCTCGACTCGACCGGCGCGGTCGACGTCGACGAACCGCTCGTACAGGCGTTCGACGTCGGACAAGGGCGCTGGTCGGATCGCGCGCCGCTCCCGCGCGGGCTGAACCACGTCGGCGTCGCGGAGCTCGGGGGCAAAATCTATGCGTTCGGGGGGTTCACCGGGCAGAACCGCGACCCGGTCACCGACGCGAACGTCTACGACCCCGCGGCCGACGCGTGGGCGGCGCTGCCGCCGCTCCCGAACGCGCTCGGCTCGATCGCGGTCGCCGCGCTCGACGGCAAGCTGCACCTGGTCGGCGGGCGCGACGTGCACAGCGTCGCCACGCACCTGATCTTCGATCCCGTGACGAAGCGCTACACGAGCGCCGCGCCGCTCCCGGTCGGGCGCGACCACATGGGCCTCGTCGCGTTCGGGGACAAGCTCTACGCGATCGCCGGCCGGATCGACGACTTCAACCACAACACTTCGTACGTCGACGTCTACGATCCGAAGGCGAACCGCTGGACGGCCGGCGCGCCGATGCCCTCGCAGCGCAGCGGGATGGGCGTGGCCGTCTACCGCAACCGGATCCTCGCGATCGGCGGCGAGCGCGCCGGCGGGACGTTCACCAACAACGAGGGCTACGACCCACGCACAAACTCGTGGACCGCATTTACCGCGCTGCCCGAAGGCCGGCACGGCACCGGCGCGGTCGTCGTCGGCGATCGTCTGTACCTGCCGGCTGGCGCGCCGGTGAACGGCGGCAGCCGCCAGACGGACACGCTGTTCGTCTTCGTGCAGCCATCCTGAAACCGGCGCTGCGCGTCGCGCTGGTCGTCGTCGTGCTCGCGGCGCTGCTGTGGGCCGCGACGAGTCACCGCGTCTACCACCGCACGGTGCCGTTCCACGTGCTGATGCGCGTCTTCGGCGAGGACGATGCCGGAACGGTGGCGACGTTGCTGCGCAAGTTCTACAGCGTCGTCGCGTTCGCGCTGCTCGGCTTCATCGTTCACCTCGCGCTGCCGCGCACGCGGCGACCGGAGCTGCGCGCGGCGCTGATCGTCGCGGGGTTTTCCGCGGTGATCGAGGTCGTGCAGAGGCTCGACGGCGCACACGAGGGATTGCTCTCGAACGCGATCGACGTCGCATGCGGCGCGCTCGGCGGCTGGCTCGGCGCCGCTATTTTTTCGCGCGCTTCGGCTTTCCGGCGGTATTCGCGGCGACCGCGGCTTTGACCAGCGCCGCGAGGCTTTTCGTCAAATGCGGACTTGCGTCGGGAGCGGCTTGCGGTCGAGGTAGGCGATCAGGTTCTCCGCGGCGAGCATTGCCATGCGAGTGCGGGTCTCGATCGTCGCGCTGCCGACGTGCGGGACGATCACGATGTCGTCGCGCGCGTAGAGCGGGTGGTCGGGCGGAAGCGGCTCGGGGTCGGTGACGTCGAGCGCCGCGCCGGCGATCTGCTTGCGCTCGAGCGCGCGCAGCAGCGCGCCGGTGTCGCAGACCGCGCCGCGCGCCGCGTTCACGAAGGTCGCGGTCGGCTTCATCCGCGCGAAGGCGGCGTCGCCGAACATGCCGCGCGTCTGCGGCGTCAGCGGGAGCAGCGCTACGACGCAATCCGACTCCGCCAACAGATCCTCGAAGCTGCGGTAGGACGCGCCGGTGTGCGCGTCGTCGTCGCGCGGGGTGCGCGTGTGGTAGACGACGTGCATCCCGCTGGCGTGCGCGCGACGCGCGAGCGCGTGGCCGATCGCGCCGAAGCCGACGATCCCGACCGTCGCGCCGGCGAGGTCGTGGCTGTACGGCATGTCGCCTTCGGCGAGCCAGCGCCCCGAGCGCGCCCACGCCATTGCGGGACCGAGTTGCCGCACCGCGATGATGACGAGCCCGTACGCCAGGTCGGCGACCGCTTCGACCAGCGAGCCGCGCGAGTTCGTCAGCACGATCCCGCGCTCGCGCAGCACCGACAGGTCGACGTTGTCGTAGCCGACCGACTGCATCGCGACGATCTTCAGCGCGGGCGCCTCGGCGAAGAACGCGGCGTCCAGCGGAACATTCGAGCTGGCGAGCACCCCGACGATGTCACGCAACGCGGGTCCCCATTCGGTTCGTGGGACGGCGGCGAGATCGACCACGGTGAAGCGCTCGCGCAGGCGCGCCAGCACGGCGTTGGGGACGCGGAACAACACGGCGACGGCTGGTCGCTCACCCTTCGACGAGCTCAGGGTGACCCCACTTCGCTCAGGGTGACGAAACCCCGATCAGACGGCGCCGGCGGTGGGCTGGGCGGCGGCGTCGGCGATCGCTTTGCCGACCTCTTCGGTGCTCGCGCTCCCGCCGATCTCACGCGTGCGCGGGCCGCTGGTCAGCACGGACTCGATCGCGCGCATCACTTCGGCCGCCGCCTCGGGCTCGCCCAAGTGCTCGAGCATCATCGCGCCGGACCAGATCTGCCCGATCGGGTTGGCGACGTGCTTGCCCGCGATGTCGGGCGCGGAGCCGTGCACGGGCTCGAACAGCGAGGGGAACTCGCGCTCGGGGTTGATGTTCCCCGAGGGCGCGATCCCGATCGTTCCGGTCGTCGCCGGGCCCAGGTCGGAAAGGATGTCGCCGAACAGATTCGAGCCGACGACGACGTCGAACCAGTCGGGGTGCTGCACGAAGTGCGCGGTGAGGATGTCGATGTGGTACTGGTCGGTCTTCACGTCCGGGTACTCCGCGCCGACCGCCTTCACGCGCTCGTCCCAGTACGGCATCGTGATCGCGATCCCGTTCGACTTCGTCGCCGAGGTCAGGTGCTTCTTCGGCCGGCTGCGCGCGAGCTCGTACGCGTAGCGCAGGATGCGGTCGACGCCGCGGCGCGTGAAGACCGTCTCCTGCATCACCGTCTCGTGCGGCGTCCCCTCGAAGATGCGCCCGCCGATCGAGGAGTACTCGCCTTCGGTGTTCTCGCGCACGATCCAGTAGTCGATCTCGCCGGTGTTCCGCCCCGCGAGCGGCGAAGCGATCCCGGGCATCAGCCGCACCGGGCGCAGGTTCACGTACTGGTCGAAGCCGCGCCGCATCGGGATCAGCAGACCCCACAGCGAGACGTGGTCCGGCACGCTCGGAAACCCGACCGCGCCGAAGAAGATCGCGTCGTAGCCTTTGATTTGCGCGAGCCCGTCGGGCGGCATCATCGTGCCGGTCTGCGCGTAGCGCTCGCAGCTCCAGTCGAAGTAGTCCCAGCGGAACGCGAACCCGTGCCGCTTTCCGATCGCGTCGAGCACGCGCACGCCTTCCGGCAGCGTCTCCTTGCCGATGCCGTCGCCGGGGATCGTCGCGATACGATAGGACTTCACGTTACTGGCCCGCGCCCTTTCCGAGGAAACCGAGTGAGACCCACGGCACGTACGCGACGATAAGCAGCCCCACGATCAGCGCGATGAAGTAGGGGAGCAGCGGCCGGACGACGTCCTCGGGATTGGCCTTGCCGATCGCGCTCGCCGAGAAGAACCCGATCCCGACCGGCGGCGAGAACAGGCCGACCCCCATCGCGAGCACCACGACGATCGCGTAGTGCACTTCGTTGATCCCGGCGGCGCGCGCGATCGGAAACAGCAGCGGCCCGAAGAGCACCATCGCCGGGATCCCCTCGAGCACCGAGCCGAGGAAGATGAACATCACGATCGAGAGCAGCATCAGACCGGCTTTCCCGCCCGGCGCGTGCCCGAGAATGTCGGCGAGCTGCTGCGCGAAACCCGACTGGGTGAGCGCCCAGCCCATCGCCGTCGCGGTCGCGATGATGAAGAGGATCGCGCCGGCGAGCGAGACCGTCTCGACCAGCGTCGGATAGACGGTGCGCCAGTTGAACCCGCGATAGATCAGCACGCCGACCAGGATCGTATAGATGATCCCGACGACGCTCACCTCGGTCGCGGTCGCGATCCCGGCGACGACGAAGTAACGGATCACCAGCGGCAGCACGAGCCCGGGGATCGCGACGAAGAACGCGATCGCGACCGCGCGCACCGGGGCGCGCTGCGAGAGCGCGACGTTCTCGCGCTTGGCGTCCCACAGCGCGACGGCGACGAGCAGCAGCGAGATCAGAAACGCCGGCAGCAGCCCGGCGGTGAACATCGCTTGAATCGAAACCCCGGTGACGGAGCCGATGATGATCAGCACCAAGCTCGGCGGAATCGTCTCGGCCATCGCGCCCGAGGTCGCGAGCAGCGCAATCATCGACGTCCGCTTCTGCCCGCGGCGCTCCATGTCGGGGAACAGGACCGGAGCGACCGCCGCCATGTCGGCGATTTTCGAGCCGGAGATGCCGGAAACGAGATACATCGCGCCGACGAGCACGATGCTCAGGCCGCCGCGCAGGTGCCCGACCAGCGCGGCCAGCGCGCCGACCAGCCGCTGCGCGATCCCGGCGGTCTCCATCAGCAAGCCCAGGAAGATGAAGAGCGGGACCGCGAGCAGGACCAGATTCGAGACCCCGGCGAGCATCTGTCCGGAGACGGTGTTCAGCGGGACGGAGGTCACGATCGCCAGATAGCTGACCGTCCCGAGGCCGAACGAGAACGCGATCGGGACGCCGATCGCGATGCACGTTCCCGTCAGCAGCACGAAGAAGACGACCAAGTTCACGTTGCCGAGCCCGGCGAACGCACCGCGTCCGAGATAGCATGCCAGGCTCAGCACGACCGCGCCCGCGACCACCCCGGCGACGGCCCCGAGGTTCATCTCGGAGAGCCGGAGCAGCGCGAGGATCAAGATCAGCACCAGGCAGATCATGATCGCGAGGACTTCGTACGAGCGCGGCAGGCTGAGCGCGGGCGTGAGGTCGATGCGCTCGATGTCGAAGAACTTCAGCGTCGCCGGGATGAGCTCGATGACGAACACCACCACGACGACCGCCGCGATCGCCTCGAGCACGTCGCGGACCCGGCCGCTCGAACGCCGCACCAGCACCGAGAGGCTGATGTGCTCGCCGCGCCGGTACGCGACCACGGCGCCGAGCATCGCGATCCAGAGGAAGACGAACGTCGCGAGCTCGTCGCTCCAGACGAGCGGGTTGCGCAGCACGTAGCGCGTGAAGACGCCGGCGGCGAGGATGACGATGTCGACGACGACGAGCAGCGCCGCGAGCGGCTCGACGACCGCGCCGATCCCGCGGTCGACCGCCGCCGCCCAGGGCCGCCGCAGCGCGACCGGGCCGTGGAGCGCCGCTACCTCGGCTTCGCGAACCGCCTCGACGCCGCTCATCCGCCGCTACGCGAGCTTGTTGGCGTACTTCTCGAGCGCCGCCCAGGCCTTCGGGCCGAACTTGTCGCGCCAGCGCTCGTAGTACTTCGCCTCGACGAGCTTCTGCTTGAAGCTGTTCTTGTCGACGTCGTTGAACTTCATCCCGCGCCGGACCAGCTTGTCGCGCACCGAGCGGTTGAGGATCACGTTGTCGCTGCGCGCGGCCAGCGTCGCTTTCGCCATCTCGCGCGCGATGACGTCCTGAATTCCTTTGCCCAGCTTGTTCCAGACGTCTTGGTTGAAGAGCGTCCAGTAGCCGGACCAGATGTGGTCCGACATCGCGACGTACTTCTGGACCTCGTAGAACTTCTGCTGGTCGATGAGGAGCAGCGGGTTCTCCTGCGCGTCGATGACGTGCGTCTGCAGCGAGGTGTAGAGCTCGCTGAGCGCGATCGGCGAGGGCGAGGCGCCGAGCGACTTGAAGGTGTCGACGCGAATCTCGCCCGGCGAGACGCGAATCTTCAAGCCGGCGAGGTCGTTGACGTTGTGGATCGGCTTGGTCGAGGTGGTGATCTCGCGGAAGCCGTTCTCCCAGATCTTCTCGAGCACCACCATGCTGCCGCGGCTCTGAATGTCGTCGCGCACGACCTTGCCGAGATCGCCGTCCATCGCGCGGAAGACCGTGTCGCGGTTCGGGTAGGCGTAGGCGAGGTTCTCGATCGACGCCAGCGGCGCGATCTGGTTGAGGAACGCGCCCGGCATCGCAAGCGATTCGATCGCGCCGGACCGGAGCTGCGCGATCATGTTCGGATCGCTGCCGAGCTGGCTGGTCGGGAACGACTTGATGTTGACGCGTCCGTTGGTCGCCTTGCGAATGCGCCCGAACGCCTCGACCGAGCGGACGTTGATCGGGTGCTCCGGCGGCAGATCGTGCCCGTACTTGAGCTCGAACTCGGCGGCCCGCGCCGGCGTGACGATCCCGAGCGTGGCGAACGTCGCCGCGGTGCCGAGGACGAAACCTTGACGGGTGACGGACATGGAAGCTCCTCTGGTCGGAACGCGAGGTGGGTTCGTGTGCGGGGCTTACGTCGTCCCGGTGCGCCTGTCCCGGTAACGAGGGTCGGCGATCGCGCCGGACGCCGCCAACTCTTGCAGCTCGGCCGCGGACAAGCCCAAGTCGCGGCTCAACACCTCGGCGGTGTGCGCGCCGACCTGAGAAGGCCCGGGCTCCAGCGGCGGCGCGCCGGCCCGCTCGAAGCGCGGAAACGCGTTGTTGATCACCACCTCGCCGAGATCCGGATCGTGCAAGCGAGCGAGCGAGCCGCGCGCGGCGATCTGCGGGTTTTCGAAGACCGAGTCGATCGACTCGAGCGGGCCGACCGCGCAGCCGGCGCCGGTGAGGATCTCGATCACCGCGTCGCGCGGGCGCCCTTCGCAGAACCCCTCGACGATCGCGTCGAGCGCCGCGCCGTTCGCGACGCGGTCCGCGTTGGTGCGAAAGCGCGGATCGGCCACGAGCGCGTCGCCGCCGACCGTGCGCAGGACGCGCTCGGCGACTTCTTGCGTGCTCCCGGAGAGCGCGACGTAGCGGCCGCCCTCGCAGCGGTAGGCGCCGCGCGGCGCGGTGTCTTCCATGCGGTTGCCGAGCCGGCGGTGCAGCGTGCCGTTCGCGGCGTACTCGGTGAGCTGCGACTCGACCAGCTTCATCACCGCCTCGTAGATCGCGAAGTCGATCACCTCGCCTTCGCCGGTTCGCAGGCGGCGCACGTACGCGGCGCAGACCGCGGCGGTTGCGGCTTGCCCCGCCATCACGTCGGCGAGCGGAAACGCCGGGAGCAGCGGCGGGCGGTCCTCGTAGCCGGAGACCGCGGCGATCCCGGTCATCGCTTCGGCGAGCGTGCCGAAGCCGGCGCGGTCGCGGTACGGACCGTCTTGCCCGAACGCGGTCACGCGCAGCACGACGAGCTGCGGCGCGGCGGCGAGCAATCGCTGCGGCGCGAGATTCCAGCGCTCGAGCGTGCCCGGCCGGAAGTTCTCGACGAAGACGTCGAACGAGGGGAGCCAGCGCAGCAACAGCGCCTGCGCGCCGGGCGAGTGCAGGTCGAGCGCGACGCTCTTCTTGTTCCGCGCCAGCGCCTTCCAGTACAGGCCGATCCCGCTCTTCGTCGCGCCGTAGCGGCGAACGTGGTCGCCGGAGCCGGGGCGCTCGAGCTTCACGACCTCGGCGCCGAAGTCGGCGAGCATCGCGGCGGTCGACGGCGCGGCGATCATCGTCGAGGCGTCGAGAACCCGCACGCCGGCGAGCGGCCCGCGGCCCTCCGGGATAGTACCACTTGCGCTCATGCTGTACAGTAAGTGCAACAGGGGAGCGTCGCGCGCCTTGGCGTGCGCGTCCTGAATCGTTGCCGCGATTGGAACGTGACACCATGTTGAAGATGGTTCGCATCACTTCGCCGCGCCCGTCGGCGAAGATCGGACGTTACGAGATCGTCATCACCCGCACCGGCGAGGCGCCGGTCCGCCTCCTCGGCGCCTCGAGCGCCGACCTCGCCAGATCGGCCAGCGCCGTCGTCGCGCACAGCGACGCCAACGCGTGCGACCTGCGCACCGCGATGCGCGCCGTGTACGGCGAAGCCTGACGCGGCCGCCGAGCACGGCGCTCAGGCGCGCGCCAGCGCGACGATTCCGCCGAACATCAGCGCGGCGGCGGCGCCGCGCCGGACGGCGTCGCCTTCGCCGAACAGCCGCGCGCCGAGCAGCGCGCCGAAGACGATGCTGATCTCACGCGCCGGCGCGACGAGGCTCACCGGCGCCTGCGCCAGCGCGAAGAGCACCAGGACGTAGGCGATCGGCGAGAGGACGGCGATCCCGGCGATCTCGCGCCTGCACGCCGACCAGGTCGCCATGACGGCGGCGCGCCGCTCGCGGCCGGCGACCAGCGGCGCCATCACGGCGCACTGCACGACGGAGCGCGACACCTCGTAGAGGATCGGCGAGAACGCCAGCGCGGCGACGACGTGCTTGTCCCACAGCGTGTACGCCGCGATCGTCGCGCCGGTCGCCACCCCGTACACCACCGAGGTGCGGACGTGCGGAACGCGCAGCGTCGCGCCGGTCGCGAGAAAGATTCCGCCGAGGATCGCCGCGATCCCGAGCGCGCCGAGCACGCCGGGCCGCTCGCCGAGCCACACCACCGCGGCAATCGACGAGAGCAGCGGCCCCGTGCCGCGCGCGAGCGGATAGACCAGCGAGAGATCGCCGTCGCGGTACCCGCGCTGCAGCGCCAGAAAATACAGCGAGTGCAGCACCGCCGTGCCGACGATGAACGCGAGCACGACGGCGTCGAGGCCGCGCGCCGGCCGCGCGAGAACGACGTACACCGCGACGAGCGGAACCCACAGCGCCGCTGAGGCCGCCGTGCACAACCAGACGAACGCGCTCGTACTCGCCGGCCGCGCGCGCTTCGCGAGCGCGTTCCACGCCGCGTGCATCAGAGCCGCGCTCAGCACGAGCGCGAGAACGACGGGCGTCAGCGGCGTGCGCTCAAGGGCCTTGACGGCCTTCGCAGTCCGGCGTACGATACACCGAAAGAATTAGGTTTTTCGAGCGGAGATGCTGATGCGAGCACTCGTCGCGGTTGTCTTGTTTTTCTGTGCCCTCCTCCCGATCAACGAACCGGCGCGCGCCGCCGGTGAGCGTTTTCCCGGGATGACGGCCGCACGCTGGCGCGCCGATCTAGAGACGTTCGCAAAGCTCGCGCCCGAGCGCCACGGCAACCTCTACCGCTTCATGACGCCGGAAGCGTTCGCCGCGGCGGTGCGCGCGCTCGAGGACAAGCTGCCGCAGCTCGACGACGACGACGCCGTCGTCGCCGGACTTGCGCGCATCGTCGCCTCGATCGGCGACGGGCACGACCACGTCTTCGAGCCGTGCGGAAACGGGACGTCGACGAACTACCCGCTTCGGCTGGCGCGCTTCAGCGACGGTGTTCTGGTTACCGCGGCGCCGCACGCGCTCGCGCCGGTCGTCGGCTCGCGCCTCGTCGCGCTTGAAGGGAAACCGATCGCTGCGGTGTGGAATGCGCTGGTGCCGGTGATCCCGCACGATCACGACAACGACAGCGCGAGCTCGGACGCGACGACGTTCTTGACCTGCTCGGGACTGCTGCACGGGCTGGGTCTGATTCCGCGCCCGAGCGAAGCGGCGTTCACGTTCGAGCGCGACGGCAAGCGCACCACGCTGCGGCTGCAACCGCAGGTCTCGTGGGAGTCGACGTACGGGCTGCCGCCCCGCGATTGGGATCTCTTCGTGGGCGCGCGGGTCCCGCTGGTGCGCTCGTCGCGGGATCTGGCCTGGTTCCGCTGGATCGAAAGCGACGGCGTCCTGTACGTGCAGCTCAACGCGATCGCGAACCCGCCCGGGACGACGCTGGCGGCGTTCGCCGACGACGTGTTTCGCGCCGCCGACTCGCATCCCGTTCGCACCTTCGTGCTCGACCTGCGCAACAACGGCGGCGGCGACAACACGCTGGAGAAACCGCTGATCGTCGGAATCGTGCGCCGCCCGGCGCTCTCCGAGCGCGGGCACCTCTTCGTCATCACCAGCCCCGCCACGTTCTCCGCGGCGCAAAATCTGATCAACCGCCTGCAGAACTATGCCGAGCCGACGTTCGTCGGCGAGCCGTCAGGAGAGAACGTCAACTTCTACGGCGACACGGCGCACGTACAGCTGCCGAACAGCGGGCTGACGATCGCGCTCGCCCACCTCTACTGGCAGGACATGGACCCGCGCGACCGGCGCACCGCGACGTTTCCGGAGCTCGCGGCGCCGGCCACGCTGCGCGATTACCTTGAGGGCCGCGACCCGGCGTACGAAGCGATTCTCGCGCACCGCGACGACCCGCCGCTCGAGCAGACGCTGCGCACCGCCGCGCAGGCCGGCTACGACGCGGCGCTGGCGGCGTACGACACGTTCACGCGCGATCCGGTCCATCGCTACGCCGAGGTCGAGCTCCGCGTCAACAGGCTGGGGTACGTGCTGCTCCGCGCGGGCGATCACAGCGCCGCGATCGCGCTCTTTCGCGTGAACGTGGAGCGTCACCCGCAATCGTGGAACGCCTGGGACAGCCTGGGCGAAGGCTACGCCGCGGCCGGTGACAAGCCGCGCGCGATCGCGGCCTACGAACGAAGCCTGGAGCTGAACGCCGACAACGCCGGCGGCCGCGACGCGCTGCAGCGCTTGCGCGGCGGCTAGCGCGCCCGCGCGTTTACGGTGCGGGCGTGAACTTCTGGACGAAGTCGCCTTTGCCGTCGCGGTCGCCCCACACGGCGAAGACCGCGTGCGTCTTCGGGTCGACCGCGAGCGTGTGCACGCCGGGCGCGACGGTCACCGTGTCGAGCTGCTTCGGCGCGGCGCCGCGCTGCAGCTGAAAGCGCGTGATCCCGCCGTCGCCGGCGCAGGCCAGCACGTGCTGCGTCGGGTCGAGGTCGCACTGGTCGAAGCGGCCCGCAGGCAGCTCGCCGAGCTTCTTCCCGCTCGGCGCGTAGGCGCTCATCACCCCGCCGCCCGCGACGACGATCTCGTCGTACTGCGGATCGTACTGCAGCGGGTGGTTGTGCTTGATCTCGGGCGTGGGGATCGTGCGGCTGACCGCCATCGTCGCGGGATCGACCACCGCGATCTCCGAGTCCGAGTCGATGTTCTGGTAGACCTCGTGCGTCTTCGGGTTGATCGCGAGGTACTCGGGCTTGTGGCCGGGGATCGCGATCGTCTTGATCACCTTGAACGTCTTCGCGTCGACGACCCAGATGCGCGTGCCGTCGTCCTCGTCGGCGTAGATGCGGCCGTTCGAAGGATCGTACGCGATCGCGTCCACCGAGCCGCCGACGTCGACGTGGTTCACCACTTTGAGCGCGACCGGGTCGACCTCGCTGACCTCGTTGTCGCCGGTGCCGGTGTAGACGTGTCCGCTCGCCGGGTCGACCGCGACGCCGTGGACCGGTCCGACGCGCACTTGTCCGACGACCTTGCCGGAATCGGCGTCGACGATCAGCAGCCGCTGCGAGCCGCCGTGCGCGGCGTAGACGCGCCGGCGCTGCGCGTCGACGGTGACGTAGTCGAATCCGGAGTACACCGGGACGGGCTGGGGCGGCATGGCAGGCGTAAGCACGGGCTCTCCGTTCGGATGCGTCCGTTGCGCTCCTCTCGGCGCACGTGGTGCGCCTTTGCGGAACGAAGTTTAACGCTATGCTAAGTCGTGGAACGTGCGCTTCGGCGC
>JAFAKB010000043.1 GCA_019235885.1 Candidatus Eremiobacterota bacterium
GCACCACGAAATATCCGGGCGGGTAGTCCGCAAATCCGGCCTTCGCGTAGAACACCCACGGCGCGTTGTCGTGCAGCGTGAGCGTCCAGGACTCGAACGCGCGCACGTCGTTGTGAAAGCCCGTGCTGCCGATGAACAGCAGCCGCAGCAGCAAACCGACGGCGAGTATCGCGGCCAGCGGTCCGACGCTGCTGGCCGTTACGTCACGCACCGCCGAGGCGCGGGCGGACGCGCTCAACGGGCGGCGGCTCGCACGCTGCCGATGCGGCGGCGCAGCGCGCGCAGCGTCTCGGGCGGGTCGTCGGCGCCGAACACCGAGTTGCCCGCGACCAAGACGTCCGCGCCGGCTCGCACCGCCCGCTCGGCGTTCTCCAAACCGATCCCGCCGTCGAGCTCGATCTCACAGCGCGGGTTGCGCTCGTCGAGCAGCGCGCGCACCTCGGCGGTTTTCGCCAGCGCGCGCTCGATGAACGGCTGCCCGCCGAAGCCGGGGTTGACGCTCATCACCAGCACGCGGTCGATCTCTTCGATCAGGTCGACCAGCGCCGAGACGGGCGTGCCGGGGTTGATCGCGATCCCGGCTTTCGCGCCGAGCTCGCGAATGTGGCGCAGCAGCCGGTGCTGGTGCGGCGTCGCTTCGTAGTGGAACGTGATGACGTCCGCGCCGGCTTCGCGAAACCGGTCGACGTACTTCTCCGGCTCGACGATCATCAGGTGACAGTCGAACGGCAAGAGCGTGAGCTTGCGCAGATCGGTGACGATCTTCATCCCCCAGGTGAAGTTCGGCACGAAGACGCCGTCCATCGAGTCGAGGTGCAGCTCGTCCGCGCCGCCGCTCTCGACCATTCGTATCTGGTCCGCGATGTCGGAAAAATCCGCCGACAACAGCGACGGCGCGAGCTTGATCGCGCGCGCGGGGCTCACGGCTTCGCGTTCTTCCCGGGCGTCGCCGCCGGACCGGGCGAAGGAATCCAGCGCGCGGGCTCGCGGCCGATCTGCGTTTGGTTCAGCAGCTCGTTGTTGACGTAGGTGTCGAGCTCGGCGCTGCCGACCGCGGTCACGTTGAAGTCCAGCTTCTGCCCGCCCTGCGCGAAGCCGTCGTAGACGTTCCACGTCCCGGTGTCGTCGCGCACCTCGATCCGCACCCGGGCCGCGTCGTCGCGCGCCGGAACGGTCGCCGTCGCGTGGACTTGCCGGATCAGATAGCCGTACTCGCCGGGTCCGGCGCTCACTTGCAGCGAGACCTCTTCGAACGGATCGATCGTCGCGCCCGGCCCGGGGTTCTGGCGCACGACGACGCCGCGCGAAGGGCCTGCGGTCCCGAACGGCGTCCACACGACTTGTCCGAGCTTGATGCGGTCGCGCTGCGCCGCGGCGCGCGCTTCGTCCACCGACATCCCGGTGAAGTTCGGCACCTTCACCCCGCTCGGCGGCCCTTTGCTGAGCGTGAGCGAGATCTTCGAGCCTTGCCGGACGCTCGAGAGCGGACCGGGGTCTTGCGCGACGACGTGATCGCGCGGAACGTCGTCGTTCACGACGTACGTCGTCTTGTCGAGCTGCAGCTTGAAGCGGTTCAGGTCGAGCCCGGCGTTGCGCAGCGACTCGAAGCGCAAGTCCGGCATCGGAAAGATCGTCACCCCGCTGCTGACGATCAGCGAGACCTGGCGGCCTTCGCGCACGCGCGCGCCCGAGGGCGGCTGCTGCGACATCACGACGTCCTTCGGATAGCGGTCGCTGGGCTGGGTCGCGATCACGACGCAGCGCAGCCGCAACCGCCCGCACTCCACGTTCGCGTCGGCCTGCGTCTGGCCGGAGAACTGCGGCACGTAGACCGTCGAAGCGGTCGGGGCGAAGAACTCTTTGATCGAGCGCCCGAACCACACCAGCACGCCGACCGCGAGCGCGAGCGAGAGCGCGAAGACCCAATCGCGGTCGAGCAGCCACCTGAAGCGCCGTCGCCGGCGGCGCGCGACCGGCGCGCTCTCGGCGCTTTCGAGCTGCATCAGGCGAGCGCCTCGAGCTGGGCTTCGTCGAAGTCGGCGTTGCTGTAGACGCGCTGCACGTCCTCGTGCTCTTCGAGCGCGTCGAGGAAATTCAATACTTTCTCCGCGTCGGAGCCCGCCGGGCGCGAGGTCTGCGTGGGCTCCATTGCCAGCTGCGCCGAGCGCACCTGCAAGCCTTGCGCTTCGAGCGCGTCCTTCACCGCCATCAGCGCCTGCGGTTCGGTGAGCACTTCAGCAGCCTGTCCCGAGCTGCTCGCAGCGCCGAAGCGCACGTCGATCACGCCGTCGACCAGGGCTTTCTCGGTGAGCTCGTCCTCGCCCAGCCGGCCCGGATCGACCTCGACGATCCCGCGCGCGGCGAACATCCAGCCGACGCTCCCGGTCTCGCCGAGGTTGCCGTCGTTGCGGCTGAACAGGAAGCGCAGCTCCGAAGCGGTGCGGTTGCGGTTGTCGGTCGCGGCGTCGACGATCACCGCGACGCCGGCCGGGCCGTAGCCCTCGTAGCGAATCTCCTCGATCTCGCGCTCGCCGGCGCCGCTCGCGCGCCCGATCGCACGCTTGATGTTGTCCTGCGGCATGTTGTTGGCGCGCGCTTTGTCGACCGCCATCTTCAAGCGATAGTTCGCCTCCGGGTCGGGCGAGCCGTTCTTCGCCGCCAGGATGATCTCTTTGCTGAGCTTGGTGAAGAGCGCGCCGCGCTGCGCGTCGACCTTGCCCTTCTTCAGCCTGATGTTGTGCCACTTGGAATGACCGGACATGATCCTTCGCTTCTATTGTTCTTGACGGTGAGGGATGATCCAGCTCGTTCCCGGGATCCCGAGGTTGTCGGGCCACATGCGGGCGTGCCAGGCGGCGTAGGTCACCTGCGTTCCGGCCAGCACCGGATAGAAGAACGCGAACAATCCGGCGACGACGAGGAGGTAGCCGGCCAGCGCCATACGCGCGGCTCCGAGCCCGTCCGCGGCGAGCCGCTGCCAGACCGCGCGGATCAGCACGACGTCGCACAGCACGATGACCGCGAGGTTCGGGAAGAAGTGGTACTCGAACATGAGCCGCGGCGAGCCGGCGTACGGCAGCCACTGCAGCACGTACGCGACGACGAGCAGCGCATACCCCTTGTTGCGCTCCACCCACGCGCGCCAGGCGACGAACGGCACCGCGATCAGCCCCAGCAGAAAGACCGCCGGGTTCGGCAGCGCCAGGATTTCCGCGACACAGCACGCGGCGGGGTCCTGGATCGCGGCGCCGATCCGAAAGTCCTTGTAGTAGTAGGAGATCGGAATCTGCTCGATCGGCCACTGCCACCACACCGACGAGTACGGATGCGTCGCGTGCGCGACCGTGCTGCTGTGGTACCAGTACATCTGCTGCTGCAGATAAATCATGTCCGAGAAGCTGTGGCCGAGCGCGAAGAACGGGACGTAGCTCAGCAGGTAGATCGTCCCGGCGGTGAACGCGGTCACGGTCAGGACGACGTCGAGCGGAAAGCCGCGCGGGTTACCGTACAGCGCGCGCCACGGCAAGAAACGCTGCGCGCTCACCGCGAGCAGCACGAACCAGGTGAGGAACAGGTCGAGCGCGCCGTTCCACTTGCTCGCCAGCAGCAGGCCCAGCGCGACCGCCAGCACCGCCAGCCACACGCGCGCGTCGCCGTGCTTCACGACCGGCGCGTCGTCGACGCTCATCGTCCCCGCCGGCGAGAACGTCGCGCTCGCGACCGGCGTCCGATACGTCTGCACACCCTTCTTGTCGACGGTCACCCGCAGCTCCGCCGGATCGTTCGCCGGCGGCTGCCGCAGCGCGACCGCGCCGCGCGCGTCGGTCGTGACGACCGTTCCGTCCGCGTACGAGGTGACGCTTCCGGCGCTCGCGCCGCGTGAGCCGAGCCAGCGCGCGAGCAGATACACGCCCAGCTCGAAGTACACGAACGCGACGACGTACGGCTGGGGATAGCTCGCCCAGCTCGGATCGACCGGCGCGATGCCGGCGGCGATCTCGGGCAGACGGTGCGCGGGAAGCAGGTTGATGAGCCACGCGAACAGCGCGGCGACATTGGTGCCGACCACGAGCGCGATCCAGAACACCGCGCCGAAGCGGTCCGGGATCAGCGGCTTCATGCGCACCTGGGCTGCGAGCAGATAGCGGTAGAGCGCGTAGAGCACGATGATCGCCAGCACCGAGATGGTGATCTCGCCGGTCGCGATGCGCTCTTCGACGAAGTGGAAACCGTCCAGGGCGAGCAGCGCCGCACCGGCGGCGGCGAAGAGCGTCGAGCCCGTCAGCCGCTTCGCGAACGCGTATACGACCAGACATTCGAGCGAGCCGACGACGACGTTCAGGAAGCGCCAGCCGTACGAGGTGTCGCCGCCGGGGATGCCGCCGAAGAGCCAGATCGAAAGCGCGATCAACAGCTTGGTGAAGGGCGGGTGCGTCCACTCGAACTGGGTGATGTGGCGTAGATACTCTTCACCGGCGCGCGCGAAGTAGACTTCGTCGAAGATCTTCTCGGGCGGCCAGCCGTACCCGACGATCGCGACGACGAACGCGCCCGCTGCGATCGCGCCCGCGAGAAGCCAGTCGCGGCGCGTCATCCCGACGGTTCCCTCGCGCGGGTCGAACCACGCGCGAGCGCGCGCGGCGAGCCCGCCGGCCGCACTGCTGGATGAAGGGGCGGCCGCAGCGGTTCCCGGCGCGGCAGCCGCGCTGCGTTCCGAAGCACCGCCCAGATAGAGATAGCCCAGCCAGAAGAACAGCAGCACGTTCGCGATCGCGGCCGGATGCGAGATCGCCGGCCACAAGTCCGTCGCGTTCACCCCCGGCGTGTGCGCCTCCATCACCGTCTGGTACGCCAGCGAGTACGCCAGGTTCAAGTACATCGTCACCGTCAGCACCAGCGACGACCACAACCCGGCCCGCCCGAACGCC
>JAFAKB010000044.1 GCA_019235885.1 Candidatus Eremiobacterota bacterium
ATACACGCCGATCTCGGCCGTTTCATCAGTACTGTCCATTGCGACGCGCCACGTTCGCGCGCCGTCTCCCCTTGTCATCCTGAGGTTCTCGAAGGATGATCGTCAGGTCGCCAACCGAGCCTCGCGATCATGGTTTGAGAGCCTCACCATGACACGGAGCTAATCCAGGAAATCCGAGGGCTTGAGTTCGTCGATGAACTTCTTGAACTTCGACTCGTCTTCGGGTTCGGCTGCTTTGTCGGGGACGGTCTCCTCGAGCGCGATCTTGTCGCTCACGAAGATCGGGGCTTGCATCCGCAGCGCGAGCGCGATCCCGTCGGAGGGGCGGGCGTCGATCTCTTGCACCTCGCCATTGGTGCGCACGATCAGCTTGGCGAAGAACGTCGAGTCCTTGATGTCGTGGATGACGATCTGCTCGAGCTTCGCCGAGAGCGACTCCAGCAGCGTGCGCATCAGGTCGTGCGAAAGCGGCCGCGGGACCGCGGTCCCCTCGAGTGCCAGGGCGATCGCCGTGGCCTCGAACGGTCCGATCAGGATCGGGAGGTAGCGCTTGCCCTCGAGGTCCTTGAGGATGACGACCGGGTCGTGCGTGAGGAGATCGATCCCCAGCTTGTCGACCTTCATCTGCCGCATCGCCGGGTACTCCGGGGGGCCGGAGGCCGAATCCTCCGGTGTGCCGTACGGTGGCGCTCCGTGGCATTGTCGTGCGGCATCGTGGGGCTTCCCAACGTCGGGAAGTCCACCATCTTCAACGCGCTGACGCGCTCGGCGCAGGCGCTCGCGGCGAACTATCCGTTCGCCACCATCGAGCCGAACGTCGGCGAAGTCCCGGTCCCGGACGCGCGGCTCGGCGTGCTGGCCGAGCTCAGCGACTCGGAGAAGATCGTCCCGGCGACGATGCGGTTCGTCGACATCGCCGGCTTGGTCCGCGGCGCATCGAGCGGGCAGGGGCTCGGAAACGCCTTCCTCTCCCACATCCGCGAAACCGACGCCGTGGCGATGGTCGTGCGCTGCTTCGAGGACGCGAACGTCTCGCACGTCGAGGGACAGCCGGACCCGCTGCGCGACATCGAGATCATCGGGATCGAGATGGCGCTGGCGGATCTCGCCTCGCTGCAGAAGCGCCGCGAGAAGCTGCAGCGCGAGGTGCGCGCGAACCCCAAGGACGCGCCGAAGCTGACGGCGCTCGACCGGCTCGTCGCCGCGCTCGAAGCCGGCACGCCGGCGCGGGCTTTTCGGCCGGACTCCGCGGAGGCGCAGCTCGCGCGCGAGGCGTTTCTGCTGACCGCCAAACCGATGCTGTACGTCGCGAACGTCGACGAAGCGCAGATCGCAAGCCCGGGCCCGATGGCGCAAGCCGTCGTCGAGCACGCGAAGCGCGAGAACAGCCGCGCGATCGCGTTCAACGGGAAGATCGAGTCGGAGTTCGCCGGGATGAGCGACGAGGACGTGGCAATGTTCCGCGGCGACTACGGGATCACGTCGGGCGGACTCGACCGCCTGATCGTCGAGGCGTACGATCTGCTCGGGCTGATGACGTTTCTCACCACCGGCCCGAAAGAGACGCGCGCCTGGACGATCGAGAAAGGCACCAAAGCGCCGCAAGCCGCCGGCAAGATTCACACCGACATCGAGCGCGGCTTCATTCGCGCCGAGATCGTCTCGTACGAAGACTACGTCACCTACAAGACGATGGACGCGATCCGCGCCGCCGGCAAGCTGCGCTCCGAGGGCAAGGACTACGTGATGCAGGAAGGCGACGTCGTCGAGTTCCGCTTCAACGTTTGAGGCTAGGACGTCGCGGGCGGCGGCGGTGACGGCGGAAGCTGCGAACCGTACGGTGGTGCGGGCGGCGGCGGGTAGCCGGGCGGGGGCGCATAGCCCGGACCCGAGTAGGTGCCGCCGCCGGCGAGTTGAGCGCGCAGCGCTTTCGCTTCACGCTGGATCGGCCACTCGCTGAACGCCAGCACGATCAAGACGATCAGGTTCGCGATCGGCACCAGCATGAGCAGGCAAAGCCACGGGTTCATTCCGGTCCGCTTGATGATCATGAACCAGATGAGCAGCGAAAAGAGGAGCACGACGCCGGCGACGATCAGCGCCGTGCCGCTCATGGCGGACAGGATGCCGGTGACGTCAGGCGGGTTCTGAGCCGGCTGTGTGACTTGGGCAAGATACTGCATGGCGGGATATCGCGCGAACCAAGCGAGCATACCTGCCGCGCGGCCGCGACTCGCCATTTGGCGAGTCGGACGCCAGGGGTTTTCGCCGAACGTCCTAAAGGAGCCGGACGGCTCAGGAGGCCACTTTCTCGATGTCGACAGCCGTTCCGAGCACCACCGCGGTTCGCGAGGTCAGCGTCTTCGGCGACGCGATCGCGTACTTCAACGAAGCCGCTGCGTTGCTCAACCTCGATCCGGGGATCAAAGCGATCCTCACGCACCCCTCTCGCCAGATCATCTTCTCGATCCCGTTCCAGCGCGACGACGGCGGGTTCGAGGTCTTCACCGGGTACCGCGTCCAGTACAACTTCGCGCGTGGCCCTGCGAAGGGCGGGATCCGCTTCCATCCCGGCGTCACGCTCGACGAGGTCACCGCGCTGGCGTTCTGGATGACGTGGAAGTGCGCGGTCGTCGATCTGCCGTTCGGCGGCGGCAAAGGCGGCGTCACCTGCGACCCGCGCACCCTCTCGATCTCCGAGATCGAGCGCATCACGCGGCGCTACGCGGCCGAGCTGGTTGAAGTGATCGGTCCGGACAAAGACGTCCCGGCGCCCGACGTCAACACGACGCCGCAGCACATGGCCTGGATCATGGACACCTACTCGATGCACGTGCGGCAGAACACGCCGGGGGTCGTCACCGGCAAGCCGCTCGACATCGGCGGCTCGCGCGGGCGCGTCGAAGCGACCGGGCGCGGCGTCTCGATCGTCGCGCTCGACGAGATGGCACGGCTCGGGATCGCGCCGAAGGGCGCGAAGGTCATCGTGCAAGGGTTCGGCAACGTCGGCTCGATCGCGGCGAAGATGTTCGCCGACGCGGGCTGCACCATCGTCGGGATCAGCGACGTCACCGGCGCGTACGTCAACGAGAACGGAATCGACATCGACGGGGCGATCGCGTACGCGCAGGAGCATCATTCGCTCGACGGCTACCGCGGCGGCGAAAAGATGTCGAACCAGGCGATGCTCGAGGTGCCGTGCGACGTGCTCGTGCCGGCGGCGCTCGAGAAAGTGCTGACCGTCGACAACGCTTCGCGCATCAAAGCGAAGCTGATCGTCGAAGGAGCCAACGGGCCGACGACGCCTGAGGCCGACCACATCTTCTCGAAGAACGGGATCACGGTGATTCCGGACATCCTGGCGAACGCCGGCGGGGTGACCGTGTCGTACTTCGAGTGGGTTCAGGACCGGCAGGGGTACTTCTGGAAAGAGGCTGAGGTCAACGAGCGGCTCAAAGAGAATTTGCTCGACAACTTCAAAGTCGTCGGGGATATTGCGAAGGCGCGGGGCGTGAGCTATCGGACGGCTTCGTACATGGTGGCGATCGATCGCGTCGTGCGGTCGTTGAAGGCTCGTGGGGTGTACGCTTAAATCAAAGATGGTGGTTGGCCGCGGGGGCGGCGCATCACCGTGACGGGCACGCGGCCCCGGACTTCCTGTCCGGGGCCGCTCTGTCTTCGCATCGCTTCCGCGCATCCTGCGCACGCTCGCTCACACGGCCCGTCACGGCGATGCGCCGCCCCCGCGACCCGGCACCATGATCGCAGTACCGAAGATGCAACGAGTTGGGATTGCGCGCGCGATGATGCGCTATGCGGGCGTCGTTTCGGCGGTGTCGTCGGACGGCTCCGTTTCGACCCAGCGTTCGGACCAGGTGCCGATCGAGCAGATGATCTCGCTGAGCGACTTGCCGCATTCGGTGAGCGCGTACGTCACGCGGATCGGGCGGTCGGGAGAGACCGTGCGGGTGACCAGGCCCTCGCGCTCCAGCTCTCTTAGGCGCTCGGTCAGCAAGCGGTCCGAGAGGCCGGGGACGGCGGCGAGAATCTCGTTGAAGCGGGCCGGGCCGGCGACCAGCACGCGCAGCACGGCGCCGATCCAGCGGCGGCCGATCAGCTCGATCGCGTACTGGAAGCGCGGGCAGAACGGGCTGAGGCCGTCGTGGGCCTCGTCCGGGCTCGGTTGAATTGGGGCGGGGCGTAGGTGCATATGGAGTCTCAGTAGGCTACTTGACGTAAGTATAGCACGAGGTGTAGGATAGGGCTACTCTCTCCCTTACGTTTTGTAAGTTACACACGAAAGCATAGAAAGCAATGGAACTAGCGTTCCCTCTCCTCCTCGTCCGCCTGGTCATCGGACTCGCCTTTGCGGCGCACGGAGCGCAAAAGCTCTTCGGTTGGTTCGGAGGCTATGGCCTGGCCGGGACCGCCGGCTTTTTCGAGTCGCTCGGGTTCAGGCCCGGGCGGTTCTTCGCGCTCGCGGCCGGCTTCGCCGAGCTCGTCGGTGGGCTGCTCGTCGCCGTAGGGCTTGGCGGGCCGATCGGGCCGATGTTCGTGATCGCCGCGATGCTCGTCGCAATCGTCGCAGTCCACCTCCGCAACGGCTTCTTCGTGCAGAACAACGGCATCGAGGTGCCGCTGCTGTACCTCGTCGTCGCCGTCTCCTACGCGTTCGCCGGGCTCGGGGCGCTCAGCCTTGACGGCGCGCTCGGCCTCACGGGCGCGTGGACGCCGGCGCTGGACTGGGCGTTCGTGGCGCTCGGCTTCATCGGCGGGTTCGCGAACCTGGCGCTGCGGCGGAAGACCGAGCCGGCGGCACCGTCGGCTCCCGAAGGGTTAGATCCGGCGGTCTAGCTCCTGCACCTCGGACGGACGCTCCGGCGGGACCGACTGCTCCAGCGTGGGCTCTTGCGTCGGACCGCCGGCGGCTTCCCACGCGGCGAAACCGCCCTTGAGAATGCGGACGTCCGCGTAGCCGTTCGCGCGCAGCTTCTCGGCGATCTGCTTCGTCAGGTCGCCGTCGCCGTGCTCGTCGTAGACGACGGCAGGTGTTTCGGTCGCGAGCGGAAGCGCGAGGTGCTCGGGAGTCAGCAGGTCGTGCGGGCGGTAGCGGATCGCGCCGCGAACCTCCCGCCGGCCCTGATGCTTGCCGACGTTGATGACCGTCGCGCCGGTATCGCCGAGCGCGCGCAGCTCTTCGACGGTGATCTCCATCGCCCGTTCTCTACCCGGCGTGCGAGGGAGCCAACCGCATCAGGGCTTTGCTTCGAGCGCGGTGACGCGAACCTCGTGGTCGGCGACGCTCGCTTCGAGCCGATCGAAGCGCCGGTCCATATAGCTGCGCTGTTCTGTGAAACGTTCGTCCATACGCGTTTCGAGCCGGTCGAATCGCCGGTCGACCGCGCTGAAGCGCGCGTCCACGTACGTCTTGAACTCCGCGAAGCGCTGATCCATGCGGTTGTACACACCATCGAAGCCTTCGGTCATTGCTTGGTGAAGACTTTTGAAGCCCTCCAGAATCGTTTCATCCGTCATGGTGCGATTAGAGCACGTTCGGGTTGCCGCGGTGTATCGTCAACTTGTCCGTCAGGTGAACGCTTGTTCGGCGTGGTAGGAGCTGCGCGAGAGCGGGCTCGAGACGACGTGGACGAAGCCCTTCGCTTCTCCGAACGATTTGAGGCGCGCGAACTTCTCCGGGGTGACGAACTCTTCGACGTTCAGGTGGCGCTTCGTCGGCTGCAGGTACTGGCCCATCGTGAAGATGTCGACGCCGATCGAGCGCGCGTCGTCCATCGCGCGTTCGATCTCTTCCTCCGTTTCGCCGAGGCCGAGCATCAGCGAGGTCTTCGTGTACGTCACCTTGCCGGACTTCTTCGCGTGCTCGAGGATGCTCAGCGACTGCTTGTAGCTCGCGCGGCGGTCGCGCACGGTGGATTGCAGGCGCGCGACGGTTTCGAGGTTGTGCGCGAGCACTTCGGGGCGCGCGTCGAGAACGATGTCGAGGGCGGCGAGGTCGCCGGCGAAGTCGCCGGTGAGGCACTCGACCTTCGCGGCGGGGACTCTCTTGTGGATCGCGCGCACGGTGTTGGCGAAGATCGCCGCGCCGCCGTCGGCGAGGTCGTCGCGGTCGACCGCGGTCAAGACCAAATATTTCCAGCCCAGCTCGGCGACCGCTTGCGCGACGCGCTTCGGCTCCAGCCAGTCGACCTCGCCTTTCGGCGAGCCGGTCTTGACGTTGCAAAACCGGCAGCCGCGCGTGCACGTGTCGCCGAGAATCATGATCGTCGCTGTTCCCGCGCCCCAGCACTCCGCGAGGTTCGGGCACATCGCCTCCTGGCAGACGGTGTGCAGCTGCAAGCGGCGCACCTCGCCGAGGACGTTCTCGTACGACTCGCCGGACGGCAACCGAACCTTGAGCCATTCGGGCTTGCGCTTGGGCGGTTCGGAATTGATCAGATCGACGGTAATCATGCGGTTTCGGCGACCGAGTTCGACGGAAACGGCAGCGGCGCCCCCGACGGTACCTCTTCGCGCTCGAACTGGACGCCGAACGCGCCTTCGAGCGAGTCGAGCAAGACGTCGCGCGCCTCGGCCCACGAAACCTCGCGGCCGACTTGGGCGGAGATCGAGGTGATCCCGAATTGCGGGGTGCCGCAGGGCGTGATCAAGCGGTCGTAGTCGAGTGCGGTGCAGGCGTTCAGCGCGAGCCCGTGCAGCGAGGTCATCCGCTTGACGGCCAGGCCGATCGCGCAGATCGCGTCGTCGCCGACGTAGACGCCGCGGTGCTCGCTGCGCGGTTGGGCCTCGATCCCGAAGCGGTAGAGCGCGCCGGTCACCGCCGTCTCGAGCGACGAAACGAGCGGCACGACCTCGCGAAACCGTTCGAGCCGGCGGATCGGGTAGACGACCACCTGGCCGGGTCCGTGATACGTGACGTCTCCACCGCGCTCGATCTCGGCGACGTCGACCCCGCGGGCCTGCAGCATCGGCCGTGGCAGCAGCACGTTGGCCGCTTTGGCGTTGCGGCCCAACGTGATGACCGGCTCGTGCTCCACCACCAGCCAGGTATCCGGCTCCCGCCCCTCGGCGACTGCCGCGTGCAGTGCGCGCTGAAGCTCCAGCACCGGCGCGTACCGCCGGCGCCCGAGATCGATCAGGCGCGTCGTCTCGGCCATACGACCTTACAACACTATTGAGGTGCCCGTGGTTTTCCGAGCAGAAAATCGACGAACGCCATCCACCACGGACGCGCGAGCCACGCCTCGTACTTCGGAATATCCTCGTCGGTCAGGAGTCTGCCCGTGGCAAGGTCGTAAGCGGAGTAGTGAGGTTCCGCAGGACCAGGGTACAGGTCGGTCCGGCGCGGCTTCCGACAGTTCTCGTGTCGAACGTGCATGTTATCTCAATTCCATCGTTTTCACGACAGCGGTGGCAATGATCGCTAAGAGCGTGAAGTGGCTTGCCAAGAATAAGGAACGTTGTTTCTGTTTGCGCACTTCGCCGTTTAACGGTGCCCATCGCCGGAGGTCGTCGATAACGCTTTTCAACCACGTCTCTGTTCCAGTTGTCAATCGCTCAGTCGAGCCATGCTTGCCAGGAAGGGGCATGGGCGTTCCGTCTCCCCACCAGAGCGACGCGAAAACGGCGATCGTCGATAGCGCCATCAGAGCAAGCGAGACGAGATTTCGTGCGTCTCGGTAATTCACGAAGGTCGCGATGGCGAGAAGCGGGCCCAACAGCATATACGCTACTGCATTGAATGCGCGGATGTCGTTTAGGAACCGGTCGTTCGCGCGTTCGGCGAGCTCCACGAAGAACCGCAGCTCTGCACTCTCGTCCAATGCGTAATTGCATATGACGCGCTGGGCGGGCGGCTGCGAGCGGCGAGCGCAAAGCAGCAGACCGGCAAGAACAGCTATCGTGACATTTCGCACGCTGTTCCATCACGACGAAGGCCGCTCTCGGCAAGAGCGCGGCCTTCTCTCTCGGCCGGTCCTGCGCCGGGGTTAGACCGTGGCGGGCTGTTTGGCAGGCTTCGCGTTCACGACGTGGATCGCTTTGCCGTGCATGAATTCGGCGGTGTCCATGATCGACTCGGTCAACGTCGGGTGCGGGTGGATCGAGAGGCCGATGTCCTCGACGGTCGCGCCCATCTCGAGCGCGATCACACCTTCGCCGATCAGCGATTCCGCTTGCGGGGCGACGATGTGCATCCCGAGCAGCAGGTCCGTCTTCGCGTCACCGACCAGCTTGATGATCCCGTCGGTCTCGTTCATCGTGCGGGCGCGGCCCGAGGCGATGAGGTTCATCTTGCCGACGCGCACGTCGTAGCCGGCGGCTTTCGCCTCTTCCTCGGAGAGGCCGATCGTGGCGACCTCCGGGTCGGTGTAGACGCAGTTCGGGATCGCGACGGGGTCGAACGCGCTCGCGCGGTCGCCGGCGATCACCTCGGCGGCGACGACGCCTTCCTTCATTGCCTTGTGTGCGAGGAGCGGCGCGCCGGTGACGTCACCGATCGCGAAGATCCCCTCGACCTTGGTGCGGCGCTGAGCGTCGACCTCGATGAAGCCTTGCGGCGTCGTCTGCAGCCCGGCCGCGGCGAGGTTCAGCGTGTCGGTGACGGGCCGGCGGCCGACCGCGACCAACACCTGATCGAACTCGACCGTCTCCGGCTTGTTGTTCGTCGCCTCGCCGTTGATGACGACCGTCACCGCTTGCGGGCCGGTCTTCTCCATCGACTCGACCTTCGTGCTCAGGTCGATCTGCACGCCCTGCTTCTTGAGAATGCGCCCGAGCGTCTTGGAGATCTCCAGATCGGTGCCGGTCAGGATCTGGGGCATCGCTTCGACGACGCGCACCTTTGCACCGAGCCGCGTGTACACCGTCGCGAACTCCAGCCCGATCACGCCGCCGCCGACGACCAGCAAGTTCTTCGGAACCCGCTTGATGCGCACGGCGTCGTCGCTGTTGACGATCGCCTCACCGTCGCGCGGCCAGGCCTTCACGTCGACCGGGGCCGAGCCGGTCGCGATGACGATCCCCTGCGTCGCGGTGTACTCGTCGCTCGAGCCGTCGCGCTTTTTCAGCACGACCGTGTTCTTGCTCGTGAACGACGCGTCGCCGTAGGCGAACTCGACGTTGTTCGCTTTGAAGAGCTGGTTTACGCCGCCGACGTTCGCCTTTACGACCTTGTCGGCGAACGCGGCGACGCCTTCGCGGTCGACCTCCGCCTTCGGCACCTTCAGCCCCAGCGCGCCGGCGTGCTCGATCTGGCGGCTGATCTCCGCGACGTGGAGCAGCGCCTTGGTGGGGATGCAGCCCCAGTTCAAGCAGACGCCGCCGACCTCGTCGCGGTCGAAGCACACGACTTTTTTTCCGAGCTGGCCGAGCCGAATCGCGGCGTGATAGCCGCCCGGGCCGGCGCCGATGACGAGCGCGTCGACGGTGTGCGAAGCCATGTGATCTCTGATTACTCCATCGATTGGGACAAAGGGCCGTTCAGCACGACCCCAAGGCAGGCGAAAGCGTTTCGGAGCCCGCTTCGCTCCGGCGGCGCGGGAGCCCCCGGCGCTGCTACGGAAGAAGCCGCTCCCTTGGCACCCTGGGAGGCAGCTCCGTGCGCTACGTGACGATGCCGCGTTGGATCTACTACATGCTGATCGTCATGGGGATCGGCTTCGCCGCCGGAGCGGTCCCGTTCTGGCTGTTCGTCCCGGTCTCGGGACATTTCGTCGCCGTCGTCTGGGTCGCGATGGGCGCCGGCTTCGTGTTCTTCTCCGTGCGCGCGCTCGTGAGCCGGCGCGAGGACGAGCAGATCGCACGCACCGGCGCGGCGGCGAACGCGACGGTGCTCGACGCGCGGATGACCGGCATGTTCATCAACAACGTTCCGCAATGGAACCTGCGGCTGCGGATCGACGGCTACGGCGCACCGTACGAGACGAAGGTGAAGCTGTTGACGTTCAACCCGCCCTCGAACGGCGACACGCTCTCGGTTCGCATCGACCCGGCGCGCAAAGACCACGTCGTGTTCGGTTCGGACGACGCGCCGGCGGCGAGCCCGCCGGCGGCAGCCTCGGCGGCTCAGAGCACCGGTGGTGCGGCCGACACCGTCAAAGTCCTCGCCGACCTCGAGCGCCTGCGCGAAAGCGGCGCGCTGGCGCAGGATGAGTTCGACCTGATGAAGCGCAAAGTGCTCGGCGAGAGCTAACCGCCGGCCCCCGCTTCGGCGCCGCACGGTTCGAGGACGGCGACCGGCAAGATCGCCAACGCGTCCGCGAGCCGAGCGACGCGCAGGCCGTCGTGATCCGTCGCGGTCACGATGCGGTCGGTGAGGACGTCGCGATAGCGCAGCTCCCGGGCGAAACGCTGCGGTAGCGCGAGCGCCGTGTCGGCCCACACCTCGCCGAGCGGCGGCGCGCCGCCGGCGAGCGTGCGCGGAAGCCGCGGCACGATGACGACTGCCGGCCCGCGCGCGTACGCGACGACGTGCGACGCGCGCGCGCCGCTCGCGGCGAGCGGCTCGTACGCATCGTCCGGCCAGGCGCCCTCCGCGCGCCGCCGCAGCAGCGTGGCGAGCACGTACTGCTTGATCCGGCCGTCGGGCCACGCCGCCAGCAACGTGCCCGCGAGCGCCTCCCGCTGCGTTCCGGCGGCCAGCGCCTCGTCGAGCGCGCGCAAGCCGCTCGTGCGGACGTCGTAATTCACCGGGCGCCGATTGTCCGGGTCGACCAGGCTCAAGTCCCACAGCTCCGTCCCCTGGTAGGTGTCGGGGACGCCCGGCGCCGTCGCCTTGAGCACGGTCTGCGCGAGGCTGTTGATCGCGCCGCTCGCGGCGGCGCTCTGCGCGGCGGCGCGCATGCTTTCGAGAAACGTCGCCGAGCGGCTCGGCTCGAGGATGCAGTAGACGAACTCCTCGAGCGCGGTCTCGTACTCGGGATCGGCGTTCGTCCAGCTCGTGCGCAGCTTCGCTTCGCGCGCCGCTTTCACGACGTACATCACGATCCGCCCCCGGAACTCCTCGAGCGCGTTCGCGTCGAGCGCCGAGGTGAAGAGCTCGACCGGCCAGGCGCCGAGCAGCGCCTGGTAGATCGCGTACTCGTCGAGCGCCGTCACCGCGCCGCGGTGCTTGCGGTTGAGGCGCGACCAGCGCGCGAGGACGCGCCGCCACCCGTCCGGATCTTCCGAGATGACGGCCAGCCGCGCGCGCACGTCCTCGCCGCGCTTCATGTCGTGCGTCGCGGTCGCCACAAGCGCGTGCGGGTGCGTCGCCGCCCGCCGGGCGTTTTGCCGGTGAAACTCGGCGACGCTGATGCCGAAGCGCCCGGGATCGCCGCCGACCTCGTTCAACGCCGTCAGCCGCACGTAGCGGTAGAACGCCGTGTCCTCCACACCCTTCGCGGTGACCGGCGCCGTGAGCTGTTGAAAGCGCATCGCGAACTCGACGTAGCGCTCGCGAACGTCCTCGTCGTCGTGCTCCGCAAGCAGGACGCGGCGCAAGAACGCGAACTCGGAGCCCTCGCTCGCGGGGTCGGCGGCGCGCGCGGCTGCGACGGCGCGCTCGATGAAGAGACGATCGGCCGGCTCGACCGCCTCGCCGGTGACGTAGGTGCGGTAGATCGGAAAGGCGGCGATCGTATCGAGGAGCGCGCGGCGCAGCGCGCCCAGGGTGAAGTCACGGGTGCGGGGATCGCGCTGCGCGATGCGGTCGAGCCGCAGCGCCAGCACGTTCAGCTCGCCCGACAGCGCGCTCTCCAACACGAGCTTCTTCGCCTGGTGCGCGACCGCGGCGAACGGCGCGCGCTCCCCGGTGAAGCGCTGGTACACGGCGTCCAGCGCGCGCTCGTTGTGCGCCGCGACGGCGAGTCCGGTGACCGCGTTCATGAACTCGTAGCCCGTCGTGCCGTCGACGCTCCAGCGCGTCGAGAGCTCCTGGTTCGGCGCGAGGATTTTCTCGACGACGAGATACATCGGCTGGCCGAGCAGCTCGGCGCGCGAGCGCAGCAGATCGCAGTAGCCGATCGGGTCGAACAGCCCGTCGACGTGGTCGATGCGCAGCCCGTCGACGTCGCCGCGCGCCAGCAGCTCGAAGAGCAGCCGGTGCACGTCGCCGAAGCAGTTCGCGTTCTCCATCCGCAGCGCGGCGAGCGCGTTGATGTCGAAGAAGCGGCGGTAGTTGATCTCCTCGGCGGCGACTTTCCAGGACGACGGCCGCCAGTGCTGCGCGTCGACCGCCGCCTCGATCAGCGCTTTCCCGTCGGGCGTCGTTCGCGACGCGTCGAGGATCGCGGCGTGAGCGCGCGCGTTTCCGCGCTCCGTCTCCGCGAGCAGGCGCCGCAGCGACGCGCCGGCCTCGCGGCGGGCGAGGTGATCTGGGATCGTCTCGAGGGCTTGGAAGAGCGGCGCGAACGAGGCGAGGGAAGATGGCTCCGCGCCTTCCAGCAGCAGCGCGTACGTCGGCGGCGCGAGCGGAAAGAGATGCTCGTAGTAGCGCAGTGCGAAGCCGCCGTCCGCGTACTCCCAGCGCAGCTCGCCGTCGTCGAGAATGTCGCCGTACTGCCGGCCCAGGAACGGGAGCAGGATCTTACCCTGCAGCTCCGCGCGCGTCGGACACCAGTCGACGTCGAAGTAGTCGGCGTAGTGCGAGTCCTCGCCCCAGGTCAGCAGGTCGAGCCACCAGGCGTTGTCGTCGCCGCCGACGCCCATGTGGTTCGGGACGAAGTCCAGGATGTGGCTCATCCCGTGCGCGCGCAGCGTCTCGACGAAGGTGCGGTACTCTGCGAGCGTGCCGATCTCCGGGTTCAGCGCGTTGTGGTCGACGATGTCGTAGCCGTGCGTCGAACCGGCCCGCGCCTTCAAGTACGGCGAAGCGTAGACGTGTGAGATGCCCAGCGAGGCGAGGTACGGCACCAGCGCCGTCGCGTCGGCGAAGCGAAACCCGGCATGAAACTGCAGCCGGTACGTCGCGCGCGGCGTCACGATTCGAGAAACCAGCCGACGCTCCACGGCGGGAGCAGCGTGCGGTCGGCGCGCGCGGGCACTTCGCCGAGCGCGAAGATGCGCACGCCGGCGAGGGCATACGAAACGCTCGCCGGCGCGGCGCCGAGGTTCGCGACGAGGCCGAGCCGCGACTCGTCGCCGAGCCGCCACTTCACGCGAAACGCGGTCCCTTCCAGCAGCTGATAACCCTCGCCGTGCGCGCCGTTCGCGAGCCGCGGGACGAGCACGCCGCTGCGCAGCGCGAGCAGCTCGCGGTGAAACGCAAGCGTCGCCGCGTGCTCCGGCGCTTCGCGCTCGGCCCAGCGCAGCGCCGAGGCGTGCAGCGTCGCCTCGTTCTGCGGGTCGGGGATGCGGGCGCGGCGCGCCGGATCGGCGAACGCCGGCCAGGCGGCGAACTCGCGGCGCCGTCCTGCGGTGACCGACTGCGCCAAATCGGCGCCGAAGTCCGAGAAGAAGAGAAACGGCGTCGTCGCGCCCCACTCCTCGCCCATGAACAGCAGCGGGACCGACGGCGCCAGCAGCACGACCGCCGTCGCCGCGCACACCGCGTCCTGCGGCGCGAGCGCCGTGATGCGCTCGCCGAACGCGCGGTTGCCGATCTGGTCGTGGTTCTGCAGGAAGTCCACGAACGCGGTCGTGGGAAGCGCCGCGCTGGGCGTGCCGCGCGGCGCGCCGCCGCGGTGCTCCGACGGTTCACCTTGGTACGCGAACCCTTCGGCGAGCGCGCGCGCCAGCAGCTTCGCCGGCTCGCGTGCGAAGTCGCGGTAGTAGCCGTCTCGTTCGCCGGTCGTGAGGACGTGGAGCGCGTGGTGCGCGTCGTCGTTCCACTGCGCGTCGTAGCGCTCGAGCAGCCGCGCGTCGTTGGAGTCGTTCTCGAGCACGAGGTGGACGTGGCGGCCGGGCTCGACCTCGGCGCGCACGCGCGCGGCGAGCTCGTCGAGAAACGGGCGCGCCGAGTCGTCGCGGATCTCGTGGACCGCGTCGAGCCGCAAGCCGTCGAAACGGTACTCGCGCAGCCAGTACAGCGCGTTCTGCACCAGCAGCTCGCGCACGGTCTGCGCGTGCTCGCCGTCGACGTTGATCGCCGCGCCCCACGGCGTGTGATGCCGCTCCGTGAACACCGCTTCGGCGTACGCGCCGAGATAGTTCCCTTCAGGGCCGAAGTGGTTGTAGACCACGTCGAGCAAGACCGAGAGCCCGCGCGCGTGCGCCGCGTCGACGAACGCCTTCAAGTCGTCGGGCCGGCCGTAGGCCCACTGCGGCGCGAACGGCAGCACGCCGTCGTAACCCCAGTTGCGCGCGCCGGCCGGCTGGGCCAGCGGCATCAGCTCGACCGCGGTCACGCCCAGCTCGACCAGCGCGTCGAGCCGCTCTGCGGCGGCCGCGTACGTTCCCTCCGGGGTGAACGTGCCGACGTGCAGTTCGTAGAGCACCGTCTCGTGCCACGGACGGCCGCGCCAACCCGTTTCGCGCCAGGTGTACGCGCGCGGGTCGATCACCTCGCTCGGGCCGTGCACGCCGTCGGGTTGAAAGCGCGAGGCCGGATCGGGGACGCGCGGTTCCAGGCCGGGGAACGCGAACGCGTAATGCGTCCCCGCGCGCGCCTCGCGCAGCTCGCGCTCGAACCAGCCGCCGGCGCGCGGCTCCATTGCGCGCTCGACGCCGTCGACCACGACCGACGCGCTTTGCGGCGAGGGCGCCCAGAGCCGGAACGCCACGCCGTCGTCGCGCAGCTCCGCGCCGAAGGGCATGCGATGAACGAAGTGCGCCATCGTCGAGCTCACGTGAGCTCGGCGCGCAGCGCGTCGACCGCCGGCGCGAGCAGCGCCGGACGGCTGGTGAGCGCGTCGTGCACGTCGCGCAGCGCGGAGCGGACGCGGAAGAAGCGAATCAGCGCATCGCGCTGCGCGGGATCGCGCGGAACCGTCGCGAGATCGCTTGCGCTCGCGCTCTCGGCGTAGCGCGCGCCGAACGCTGCCAGCGTCCGGGCCGTCACGTCGCGCATCGCCGCGCTGCGCTCGCCGTGATCGGCAGTCGGGTCGTGCGCGCTCGACGCGATCGCCTCGCGTGTGACGGCGTCGAACGAGCGCGCCAGCGAGGCGACGTCCTTGAGCGGCGAGGAGCGGTCGGCGACCGCTTCGCCGAAGCCGACGAACACCGGCTCCCCCTCGATCAGCAGCACGCGCCGCAGCGTCAAGCGGCCGTGCGCGCGCGACGACGCCGCATCGACCCGCTCGGGCAGCGCCGCGATGATCTCTTCGATCCCCTCGCGCGCCGCGACGACGCTCTCGACGCCCGCGTTCACGAGCGTCCGCAGATCCTCGCGGGCCGCCGCGCGCCACGCCGCGAGATCGCCCGGCCCCAGCGGCGCGGTGACGAACGTCGGATCGCTGCCCGGCGTCGCGAGCGCATGGTGCAGCGCGGCCAGCGCGTCGGCGACGTTCTCGGCGGTGCGGATCATCCGCTCGTCCGCGGTGCCCGTGCGCAAGATCTCGCGCAGGGCTGCCTCCAGGTCGGTGGAGTGCGGGATCAGTTGCTGGTCGGTCGCGCCGACCCAGACCGCGCCGTCCGCGTCGTGGACGAGCGCCGTGCCGAGCAGCTCGGGCGCGCGCGCGAACCGGCGTTCGCTGAGATGGCGCATGAACGCGACGGCGCTGTCCTCGACGCGCCGCATTCGGCGGTGCAGCGTCAACAGGCGCGAGTCGTCAAGGATCCAGCGCTGTGCGCCGGACGCCGAGCTGAGCCGCTGCGAGCTGACCGCGTCGGCGAGCGGCGGTCCCTCCCAGCCGAAGACGAGCTGCCCTTCGTCGCGCAGCTCGACGGCCTCGCGCATCGCGCGCTCGACCAGCGGCGCGGTGTTCGCGTCGGCGCCCGCGTCGACCACCCAGCCTTCCCGCGAGCCGCTGCGCGCGCGGGCGATCGCGTTCTCGCGAATCGGCTCGTCCCACACGAACCGCAGCGGCAGCACGCTGCGGCGGTCGCCCGCGCCCGCGACGACGAGCACGACCGACGGATCGCGGCGCGCCGCGAAGGCGTCGCGCACGGGGCCGTGTTCGATGCCGCCGAGGGCGCGCGGCACGACGTCGCTCGCGATGACCTTGCGCGCCCAGCGGTCCAGCGTGAGCGGGCCCTCGCGCGGAACGACGATCGTCGGCAGCTCCGGAACGGCGCCCGGGTGCGCCGGCGCGACCGCGCCGAGCGGGTCGTGCACCAGCGAGAACCAGTAGAAGCCGTACGGCGAGAGCGTGACGGTGTACGGCGCCGACGCGATCGGCGGGAACGCGCTCGACCCGAGCATCTCGAACGGCGCGCGCCCCGCGAACTGCCCGAGATCGAGCTGGACGGCCTGCGCGGTGTGCGCGAGGTTCGCCACGACCAACACGGTCTCGCCTTCGTGCTCCCGCAGATACGCCAGCACGCGGCGGTTCGAAGGGTAGAGCAGCGTCAGCGTCCCGCGGCCGAAGACCTTCGTCGCCTTGCGCACCGCGATGATCCGCCGCATCCAGCTCAGCAGCGAGCTCGTGTTGCGCAGTTGAGACTCGACGTTGACCGCTTCGAAGCCGTAGGTCGGATCGGTCACGACCGGCGCGTACAGCCGCACCTGATCGACCGCCGAGAAGCCGCCGTTGCGGTCGGGCGACCACTGCATCGGCGTGCGCACCCCGTCGCGGTCCTTCAGAAACAGGTTGTCGCCCATCCCGATCTCGTCGCCGTAGTAGATCACCGGCGTGCCGGGCATCGACATCAGCAGGCCGTTCATCAGCTCGATGCGGCGGCGGTCGTTCTCCAGCAGCGGCGCGAGCCGGCGGCGGATCCCGACGTTGATCCGCATCTTCGGCTCGATCGCGTAGACTTCGTGCATCCGCTCGCGCTCGCGCTCGCTCACCATCTCGAGCGTCAGCTCGTCGTGGTTGCGCAGGAAGACCGCCCACTGGCAGTTTTCCGGGATCGGCGGCGTCTGCCGCAGGATGTCGTGGACGGGATAGCGGTCCTCGTCGGCAACCGCCATGAACAGCCGCGGCATAAGCGGGAAGTGGAAGCACATGTGGCACTCGTCGCCGTCGCCGAAGTACGACGAGAGATCCTCGGGCCACTGGTTCGCCTCGGCGAGGAAGATCAAATCGGGATACTCTTCCTCGATGACACGGCGCAGGATCTTGATGACGCCGTGCGTCTCGGGGAGGTTCTCGTTGTTCGTCCCCTCGCGCTCGCACAGATACGGCACCGCGTCCAGCCGGAAGCCGTCGACGCCCGCGTTCGCCCAGAAGCGCATTACCTCGACGATCGCGCCGGTGACCTCGTGGTTCTGGAAGTTCAGATCCGGCTGGTGCGAGAAGAAGCGGTGCCAGTAGTATTGACCGGCGAGCGGGTCCCACGCCCAGTTCGAGACCTCGGTGTCGGTGAAGATGATGCGCGTCCCGGCGTACTTCTTGTCATCGTCCGTCCAGACGTACCAGTCGCGCTCCGGCGAGCCGCGCGGCGCGCGGCGCGCCCGCTGGAACCACGGGTGCTGGTCGGAGGTGTGGTTGACGACGAGCTCGGCGATGACGCGGATCCCGCGCGCGTGCGCCTCGGCGATGAAGCGCTGCACGTCGTCCAGCGTCCCGTACGAAGGGTGCACGCCGGTGTAGTCCGCGATGTCGTAGCCGTCGTCGCGCATCGGCGAGGGATAGAACGGCAGCAGCCAGAGCGTGGTCACGCCGAGGTCGGAGAGATAATCGAGCTTGGAGGTGAGCCCGCGAAAATCGCCGAGCCCGTCGCCGTTCAGATCCATGAACGATCGAACGCGCAGCTCGTAGATGATCGCGTCTTTGTACCACCACGGATCTTGCGGCAGCTCGCGCGGACGCGAGAACCCTCGTCGCTTCATCGTTCGTACAGCTCGC
>JAFAKB010000045.1 GCA_019235885.1 Candidatus Eremiobacterota bacterium
TGGAGTTCGTGCCCGCCGGAACACCGGTGCGGGTGACCCGCGTCGAAGGCGCGCGGATCTTCGTGCGCCCCGACACCGACCCGGTCCAGGAGTAAAACACCATGGTGGCCAGCGTCTTCGTCGGCGTGATCGCGATCGCGATCTTGATCGCGATCGTCGTCTTCCTGTACTACTTCCCGCTGGGCTTGTGGATCCGTACGGTGGCCGCGGGCGTGCCGCTCTCGATCGTCTCGCTGATCCGTATGCGGATCATCGGCGTGCCGGCGGGGCTGCTGGTCGCGAATCTGGTGCGCGCGCGCAAGGCGGGGCTGCCGCTGACGGTCGATCAGCTGCAGTCGCACATCTTGGCCGGCGGAAACATCGACAAGGTAACGCTGGCGATGATCGCGGCGCAGCGGGCGCAGATCCCGCTCGAGTGGCAGCGCGCGGCGGCGATCGACCTTGCCGGGCGGGACGTGCGCGACGCGCTTCAGACCTCGGTGAACCCGAAGGTGATCGAGACGCCGCTCTTCCAGGGCGTCGCGCAGAACGGGATCCAGCTCAACGTCAAAGCGCGGATCACCGTCCGCTCGAACCTCGACCGCTACGTCGGCGGCGCCGGCGAGCCGACGATCGTCGCGCGCGTCGGCGAAGGCGTCGTCAGCGCGGTCGGCGCAGCCGTCGACCACAAGGAAGTTCTGGAGTATCCCGACCGCATCTCGAAAGCGGTCCTGGCGAAGGGGCTCGACGCGGGGACCGCGTTCGAGATCGTCTCGATCGACATCGCCGACGTCGACGTCGGCAAGAACATCGGCGCCGACCTGCAGACCTCGCAAGCCGAAGCCGACCGCAAGATCGCGCAGGCGAAGGCCGCCGAACGGCAGTACGCCGCGCTGGCCGCCGAGCAGGAGATGAAGGCCGAGACGCAGCGGATGCGCGCGAAGGTCGTCGAGGCCGAGGCGCAGATCCCGCAGGCGATGGCCGAAGCGTTCCGCGCCGGCAACCTGGGCGTGATGGACTACTACAAGCTCAACAACGTGAAGGCGGACACCGAGATGCGCGGCGCGATCGGCTCGAGCGTCGGGACCGACAACAACCCGCCGGCCGCCGGCTCGACGCCGCCGCCCGCGCAGTGACCTCGCACGATCTCAACCTGCTGATCTTCGCGATCATCGTGATCGTGTCGATCGTCTCCCGCCTGCGCGGTCTGCGCGGGCGGGTCGGCAAGTGGGCGTCGGATCAGCAAGCCGCCGCACAGCAGGCGGTCGCCAAGGCACGGCAAGCGGCCGCGGCGGAGATCGCCGCGCAGCAAGCCGCCGCAGCGGCCGCGCAGCAAGCCGCAGCGATGCAGCGGGGCGCCCTGACGACGACCCCGGTCTACGTCCCCACCGCCTACGCGAACCGGCCGGCCGGCGCGCAGCCGGCCGCGTCCGCGCGGCGCGTCCCACCGCCCTCGATGCGCTCGACCCTGGTCCCGGCCGTCGCCAGCGGGCCGGCCGCACTGCGGCCGCGCACCGTGCTCGCGCAGGCGTTCGCCGACCCGGCGCACGCCCGCGACGCGGTGATCCTGGCCGAAGTGCTGGGCAAGCCGCTCTCGCTGCGGTGACAACTTCGGGCTTCCGGAGCGCGTTCTAAGCCCTAGATGCCGTCGATCACCAGCGAGGCGACGTTCGACCTCACCGGGCTTTCCGATCCCCTCCGCTTCTGCGGACACCGCGACCAGAACCTCAACGCTCTCGAAGCGCTCATCCCCGTCGTCCTGCGGCTCGACGGCGACCGCGTGCACCTCTCCGGCGACCGCGGCGCGGTGCGCCGTGCCGAGGACGTCCTGGGCGCGATGCTGGCCGCCGCGCGCGCCGGCGCGCAGGTGACGCCGGACGACGTCGCGCTGGCGGCGCGCGCCGCCGGCGAGCGCGGGATCCCGCCGACGCTCGCGACGACCGCGCGCGGGCGCGAGATCCGCCCGAAGACCGACGGCCAGCGCGCGCTGGTCGCCTCGATCGACGCCAACACGCTCTCGTTCGCGCTCGGACCGGCGGGGACGGGCAAGACCTTTCTGGCGATCGTGATGGCGGTGCGCGCGCTCAAAGCGCGCCACGTCTCGCGCATCATCCTCTCGCGCCCGGCCGTCGAAGCCGGCGAGAAGCTCGGCTTTCTCCCCGGCGATCTGAAGGAGAAGGTCGACCCGTACCTGCGCCCGCTCTACGACGCGCTGCAAGAGCTGCTCGAGGACGCGACGACGCAGCGCTACCTCGAGCGCGGCACGATCGAGGTCGCGCCGCTGGCGTACATGCGCGGGCGCACGCTGAACGACGCGTTCGTGATCCTCGACGAAGCGCAGAACGCGACCCACGAGCAGCTCAAGATGTTCCTCACGCGGCTCGGCGCGGGCTCGAAGATGGTCGTCACCGGCGACGACACCCAGATCGACTTGCCGCGCGGCTTGCGCAGCGGGTTGCTCGAGGTGGAGCGGCTGTTCGAGGGCGTCGACGACGTGGGGATCGTGCGGCTCGGCGAGAACGACGTCGTCCGCCATCCGCTGGTCGGCCGGATCGTCGCCGCCTACGACCGCCTCGCGCACGAACATCTGAAGTAAGCGCGCGAACGAAGCGCTTGGTCTACCTCGATAACCACACGCGCGGGACCGGGCTCGACGCGCGCGCCGCGGCGCGCACGCTCGAAGCGCTGCTCGCGCAGATCGGCGAAGCGCGAACGAGCGTTTCGCTGACGTTCGTGCGCGACGCCGCGATGCGGGAGCTGAACCGCGCGCACCGCGGCAAGGACGCGCCGACCGACGTGCTCAGCTTTCCGTTCCATCCGCCCGAGTCGTTCGACCGCCGCGGCGCGACCCGGTCTGTCGCGCCCGACGACCACGGTGTCGAGCGGATGCTGGGCGACATCGTGATCAGCGTCGATGCGGCGCGCCGCCAGGCGGCCGACTACGACGCACCACTCGCGCGCGAGGTCGAGCGGCTGCTGATCCACGCCGTGCTGCACCTGGCCGGCCACGACCACCTCGAACCGGTTGAGCGCGCGGTGATGGAGGCGGAAGAACGGCGGCTCGCGGATTCGATCGGAATGCCGTGGCCCTACATCGAAGCACAGCCGCAATGAACCGCTTTCCGCTGGCCGTCCCGGCGCTCGCGCTGCTGCTCTCGCTGCTCGGCGGGGGCGCGCCGCCCGCGCGCGCGGCCGAGCAGGCGCGGGCGCACTGGGCGGTTTCGACGACGAACCCGCAAGCGCAGGAGTCGTTCGACCGCGGCGTCGCGATGCTGTACGCGTTCGACGTCGGCGAGGCGCGGGTCGCGTTCGAGCAGGCCGCGCAGCGCGATCCGGACCTCGCGATGGCGTACTGGGGCCAGGCCGAGGCGGACACGATCGACATCAACCGCCCCTCGACCGCCGAAGGCGAGAAGCGCGGCGCCGACGCGGTCGCGCAGGCGCGCCGCCACCTCGCGCACGCCAGCCCCGAAGAGCGGCTGCTGGTCGCTGCGATGACGAAGCGCTACGCGAGCGGGAGCGACAAAGAGAAGTTCGCGCGCTACGCCGACGCGATGAGCGCGTACACGAAGACGCACCGCGATGAGCCGAACGCGCTGGTCGTCGCCGGCTTCGCGATCTACGTCGCCGAGGACGCGCTGCTCGACGGCAAGGACGCGCTCACGCCGAAGGCGCGCGAGATCCAGGACGACGCCGACCGCGCGCTCGTGCTCGAGCCGACGAACCTGGGCGCGCACCACCTGCGGATTCACCTGCTCGAGAACGCCCGCCGCGCGCAGCAGGCCGTCCCCGACGCCGACGCGCTCTCTTCGTACGGCTACCCGCCCGGCGAGTCGCACCTGCCGCACATGGCGGGCCACATCTGGTCGCGCGTCGGCGAGTACGAACGGCTCGTCGCCGACAACGAGCGCGCCGTCGACAACGACCGCGCGTGGTTCGCCATGGGAAACGGACCCGGTCAAGAGTACATGCACTTCTACCACGATCACGACGTCGACTTCGTTTGCTACGGTCTCACGACGCTGGGCCGCAACGACGAAGCGCGCGCCGCGGTGAAGAGCGAGGACACGTTCTCGCAGGTGAAGACCGCGCTGCGCCTGCACGACGACGCGCGCGTCGCCGAGCTCACGAAGGGCGCGACCAGCGGCTACAACGGGTTCGCCGCGGCGATCGCGGCGGCGCGGCGCGGTGACCTCGCCACCGCGCGCGCGATACGCTCGCGGCTCGGCGGCGATGCGCTGAACGCGCGGCCGGCGCTCGTCGACGCCGCAATTGCGCTCGGCGCGCACGACGCCGCCGCGCGCGCCGCCGCGTATGCGAAGGCGTACGACCTGACCAAGAACGATTTCCCGGGCGATCCGAAAGATTTCTGGCCGACCCCGATCGGCGAAGGCTACGGCGCCGCGCTGCTCGCCGCCGGCAGGGCCGCCGACGCCGAGACCGTCTTCACCGCCGAACTGAAGCGCTTTCCGAACGATCCGCACCTGGAGTTCGGGCTCGCCGAAGCGCTCAAAGCGCAGAAGAAAGACGACGCTGCGCCGCGCGCCGCATACAAAGCGCACTGGAAAGGGACGCGCGATCTCGCGCTCGCCGATCTCGGCTGAACCGCCGCCGCACCGGCACGGCCTTCTGGCCGCGTTCGGCTACGCGCTCGCCGGGCTGCGCGCGGCGTGGCGCACGCAGCGCAACGTGCGCATCCATGTGGTGCTCGCGCTGGTGGTCGTCGTCCTCGGCATCGTGCTGCGGTTCTCCTTGCTCGCGTGGGCGGTCGTCGCGCTCGCGATCGGGCTCGTGCTCGCGACGGAGTTGTTGAACACCGCGCTTGAAGCGGTCGTCGATCTGGTCTCGCCGCAGGACCACCCGCTCGCCAAGCGCGCGAAGGATGTCGCCGCGGCGGGCGTGCTCGCGGCGTCGGTCGCGGCGCTCGCAGCGGGAGCGTGCGTGGTGATCGCGACGCTCCACGCCCGCTAAGCGTGACAGCCGACTTGGACATCGCAAACGTTTCGCGGCGCTGTGCAACATGGCCTCAAGACTCGCCGCGAGACGCGCCGGCCGCCGTTTGATGCCGAATCGGAACTTCTCCACGAAAGAGGGTCAGCTTCACTACCGCATGAAAGGGAACGTCTTCCGCAGGTACTGCGACAGGCCGTCCGAAATCGCAAAAGTTTCCCTTGAGGAAAGCCATTGCGCACACTGAAGCCCGTCATTGTAGAGTTGGCTCATGCCGATCCCATCCTTGGTTTTGTCTTCATAAGTCACGACCACGAGCCATCGAGCATCTATGTCGGCCGGGCACCGAGCGGTGGCGCGAACGGTGGTACTCTCAAAAGCGTGGTACAATTCTGCGAAGGCGACTTCATCGTCGCGAACGCTCACATAATGAGTCGCGTAACCGTCGTCAAGTAACATCGGGACGGTAATCGTGATTACATAGAAGGCGTGCTCATTTTTATGATAGACGTCAAATCGCTCCACCTCCGCGGGCGGCTTGAAGTGCGCCACAACAGAAGTTTCGGCTGCGGACGTATTCACGGCCGGAACAGTAGGAACAAGGCCCGCAATGCACGCGATTGCAACGAACTTCGCCGCCCACCTGCTTAGAATCATCATAGACATATTTGCCCACTCACGGCGTTCGTCGTGCATACGGTTCCGCGATGGTTTGACCGCGGTGCAAAGCCAAGCGCCCAAGCGGTGGCCGACTCAATCCCGGTTATCACCCTCCGATCGTCGAGGTTATCGTATTGCGGATCAAATGTAGCCGCGTCCTTTTCCAGTCCCGTGGAATCGATTTGCCGCCGCAGCGCGTGAGCGGCTTCATGGACGAGATCTAAAGCTGGGGGGGTGGCTAGGGTAATGCGTCCACTCGCATATACTTGGCCTTGCTTTGAGTCCCAAGTCAACGTGTTAGTCCCAGAGTCAAAGGCATCGGCGGAATTTCTGCCTCCGTTGGCTGAAATCGCCACCTTGACAGTAAGCTGGGATCCACCTCCAGGCGCGTTAACAGCGCCGCTGCGTCGAGGGCCCCTCTTGACTTCAGGTAGTCGATGGCTGCGTCGTATTGTTCGCGTTCCCATTGTTGAGTATCCTTATCGCCGGTCCACTCGACCATGAAGCCGCTAGGGTCACTGTACGCGTATGCGTTGTTGTGGTTCCACATGAAAGGCTTCTGGCTCATGGGATCGTGAACTTCGCCGGCGTAGGCGTCGCGGGTGTTCCATTGGCCGATCGCGAGGTCGGAGGTGCGGACGCCTTGCCAGGTTTCGTAGTCGAGGGTCCAGCCGTCGGCGCTCAGTTTGCCGTTGTGCTGCGGGATGCAAATGTTGGCAGGGTAATAACTGATCTGATCGCTGACACCGTCGATGCTGCAAGGCGCGGCCTTGTTGGACCCTCTTCGCACCCGCTGATCTTTCCACGCGGAAAAGCCGACCGCATCGCGACTCATCGTCACCGCGCCGTTGTGGTTGCGGTCATTGATGCGCACGATCGCTCCGCTCGCGAGATTGTAATCACCTAAGCCTTCCATCGAGAGCGTCGGGCTCTGACAGCGGCCGGCGCTGAGCTGGCACTCGATGAGGCGGTCGTTGCCGTCCCACAGCCACGCACGGCTCTCGTTCGCACCCGGATAGCCGGCGAGGTCGGGATGGTAGAGCGCGAAGCGCCTGGGATGGCTGTCCGCACCGTAGTCGACAGCCTGAATGTTCGCCGGCTGCCGGTAGCCCGACGTATCGGCCCAGTAGGCGCCGTATTCGGCGTAGCCGTAGGGTGTTGTAGTGTAGGTCGGGCTTGCCGTTTGATATGGTTGATAGGTGAAGGTCTCGCTGGCAGCCGGTTCTCGGCGTCGTAGGTCTTGGCGCGCGAGATCCGTTGCTAGCAGCCGATCGACGGGTTCTAAGGTGTGACGATGTCCGCCGGACACCTTGCCGCGTGGGCGTCGAACTACTGCTACCGCTCGTGGGTGATCGTTTCTGCTTAGGCCAGCGGGTCAGGTGGCAGAACACGGCGCGTTGTTCAGATAGAACAAAACTGCGGTGAGGCGCCCCTGATCTAGCGCGACGTAGCAGTTTTCGCCAACAGCAAACCATACTGAGCGTTGGTTGAACTCCGGTAGGTTCACGCAGACGACGGATCGCTCGTGGTTCGTATAGACATCGACCTCAGTCTCAACGTCGAGACTGTCGGGCCTCGTCGGCGTATCTCGAAGTCGCATCAGGGCTTTTCGGGCGGTTACTGGAACGGAGACGTCGGCATTGACGAAGGTGCTTCGCTTCCCTATTATTTCAATGGCGCTCAAGTAGCGTTCGGCGTCGAAGTCGAGTAAAAGCACATCAATACTCACACCATACCCGCCGCGTACAGGTGAGGCGAAGCCGCCGTAGACGCCCTCGTCGGCCAGGACATCCTTGCGGTCGGCAGCAACCCAATCCGTCTCTACATCGTAATGGGCGCAGAGTTGATACTGGGACTGAAACCGATCCACCTCTTCGGCAACGAGATAGAGGTGTGTCGAAGGCTCAGTCACGGGCCAGTCCATGGAAGTTGAATGTGCCGCGGCGATGGGTTTTTGCGCCGCCACACAGAGATTACCGTACCGGCATCGCGATCTAGCGAATCTGACGCTACCTCCACTCCGGTCGCCGGATCCCGGAATACGAACGTTCCGTACTTCGGATCCCAATGAGGAACTCCGTTTCTCAGGGCGTTTAGGGCTTGGACCTCAGTCAAGCGTCCCTGACCGACTCGCTGCACGAGGCGCGTTACGAAGTGCGGTGCCATCCGTACGCCCGCCGACTGAAATAAGCCGCCTACCCCTGCTACACTGCCGAGTATTGCTTCTGAATTGGACGCGAAGTCCTCAGGGTTCGAAGAGAGGAGGAGATCGAAGCGTCGGCGGTCTCTAGCTGTTTCTTCCGCAGTCTGCCGTATAAAATTCGGCACCTTTAAACCGTCGCCTGGACGCGAGTGGCGGCGGCTCGAGACGCAACCGATTGACCTCATACTAAAGGCGCTCGCGAATACTTCGGCGTTATGAATCTGGCCGGGGCTGCACGGTTCGAACCCGGTCGGATCACTATAGTCGTAGGGATTGTTTGCATTCCATAAGTACGGCTTTTGGCTCGCTGGTTCTTCGTCCGTACCACCATATGCGTCTGGAGTAGTCCACATTCCGACCGAGGCGTCGTACGTGCGCACGCCTTGCCAGGTGTTGTTTCCGAAGGTCCATCCGTCGATGGCAACCTTCGAACCGGTCATATTCGCACCGGCATTCGGGAGACCGGAGGACGTATCGGGGGCTGCGCTGCCCGGCGCGCCGACGGCGTTGACTCCACCGAAGAAATAGTTCCGCGAATTGCGCCCGATCGGTTTCATCCCGCTGAAGCTCATCGCGTCGTGGCTGGCGACGATTTGGCCCGAGAGGCCGCGATCCTGGACCGAAATGTACCCGTTGGATGGCGTGTAGTTGGCCAGGCCGTCCACCGAGAATCCGTAGCCCCCGCACTGCGAGCCGGGGTTGGTGTATCCGCATTGGGCGAACACATCGTCGCCGTCCCACAGCCAGATGAATGTCCAAGCCTGCGAGAAGCCGCCGTCAGGGATCTGCGTTGCCGCGAACCGCACCGGGTGGCTGGCCGCGCTGTAGTCTACCGCCTGAAGGTCGTACCCGGACGTCAGCCCAACGTCGTTCCAGTAGCCGCCCGGATTGTTCTCGCCCCATAGCGGGTACGTTGCTCCTTGTGTCGGCGAAGTTTGCTCGAAGCGCAGGCGGTTCTCCGCGTCATAGGTCTTCATGCGCCATCCTGTCGAGTACACGCGATTGCCGGACATCGTCCCGTCACGGGGTTCCCAACCACGGTCGAGCTGTTCGGAATCCCCGGTCAGCCGGCCAGAGGCGTCGTACGAGAACTGGCCCGAACTCGCGTTGCCGCTGGGCTCCGTGACCCCTTGCCAATTCTTGAGCATCCCGGCGCGGGCGTCGAGCGTCCACGGAGCCGGCGCCACCCCTTGATTTGATTGATTGTCCGCTACGACGCTCCGCTGAAGAGCGAAGATGGCCCCGTTGTAAAAACGGCCTCCGCACGCGCCATTGTATGTCGAAAACTTCTCATTGCGGATATTGGACCCCGCGCATGTGACCGTGGTGACGTTGTTCGGCGCCTGCATGCTCAGCGCGCTCAAACCCGTCACGCCATCCTCGAGGTCGAAGCCAGAGATGCTCTGCGAGAAAACCCCGGCCGGGAGCCTTACGCCGGTCATCCGCCCGTAACTGTCGTATGAATATGTTTCGGGAACGAACATCACCGACGCTGGGTAGTAGGGATACCTTGTTAGCGATTTGCCGACCGTGTAGTAATTGTCCGGCGCGATGCTCCGGCCGGTGAGAGGGTCCGCTTGGCTCTGAAGTCGCCCGGCCGCCGTGTACGTCCAGGTGAATGCCGAGCCGTTGTTGAGCTTCAGCATCAACCGGCGGCCGTCGTCGCGGTACGAGTATTGGTAGAGCGGGCCCGCCGAGTACGCCGTGGACGCGAAATTGAGGTCCTTTCGCGTTCCATCGGGATAGTAATCATACGAGATGGTCGCGCCGCCGAGCGGCGCCGGCTCGGTCACGCTTGTGACGCTACCGGCGGCGTCGTAGACGAATGTCTCGGTGCCGAGCACCGATGTTGTTTGACTGGTGACGTGGCCGGCCGCGTCGTAAACCTTGTGGATCTGCGGCGTGACGCTTGCGGTCGCGTCGTTTGGATAGAGAACGTCGGTTGGACGCCCGAGGCCGTCGTAGATGTAGCTTTTGACCTCGCCGGTCGCGAGGCCGGTGGACGACAGCAATCCCAAGTCTGCAGGTCCATCGTAGGTGTTCGTTGCCTTGGGCTGGTCGCCGAACGCGGCCTCGTAGCTTGAGACCGGCCGGTCCAACGCATCGAAGCTCGTCGCGCGCACGTCGTACCAGCTGCCGGTGGAGATCGGATACGTCTGTCCGGCGGTGGGCGTCCACACCGTTCCCGAGAGCAACTCTTGCGTGGAGACGAGGTTGCCGTAGCCGGCGAGGCCCATCCCGCGATAGGCAGTCATGTTGCCCTGGCTGAGGTCGTAGATGTAGCGGGTCGACCACGGATATTGCTGGATGTCGCTACCGTCGTAAGGCTGCTGCACCTCGACCAGCCGATCGGCGCCGTCGTACCACTTGGTCGTCACGCCGGCGGTGCATGACGACGTGCTGAGGCAACCGTAGTGGTGCGTCTCGGTCGTCACATCGCCGTCGAGGTCGTAGGTGAACGTCGTCGCGACATTGTTCGCGACCTGCGAGGCGCTCTGTTTCGATAAGACCGAGCCGTCCGGGAAGTACGCCGTGCGCGCGGTCGTATTCCAGCCGGACTGCGCGCCCGTCTTCCCGCACACGCCCGTCCCGCTTACCCAGTCGTCGGGATCGGCCGCGCTGGTGAGTCGGTTCAGCGCGTCGTAGGTGAGCAGCCACTGTCCGCTCCCGGTGCCGTAGCAGACCAAATTTCCGTTGGTGTCGTACCAGAAGCTCTGCTGCGGAGTGCGGGTCGGCGTGGTCGGATCGATCGGCTGCGAGATCGCAGCGCCGACGACCCGGGTCGGCAGGCCGTAATCGGTTCCACCTTGCTGCCCGGTGTCGTACGAGAACGTTCGCGTGTAGCCCAGCGGCGCCGCTGCCGTCGCGGGCGAGATCGCGGCGATGAGCTCGCCGAACGGCTCCTGCGCGGTGGTCGTGCTGCTGCCGTCGGTGGACGTGCTCCAGCGGTATTGGCTCGCCACCGTGCTCTGCGGGCAGAGTCCACCCGGACCTGGAGCGGGCGCTGTCGGAGGCGAAATCCAGTCGGCACCGAGTGCGTGCGTTGCGTTCGGATCGCAGTATGCGGTGATGTTGTCGTGCGCGTCGTAGCTGAAGAGCTGCGTCGGCCGCGCGCCGCCCGCGACGGGGGCGGGCGCGGCCACCGCGACGGTATTGCCGTGGCTATCGTAAGCGTAGTCGGTCTCGAAGTTCTGCGGCGTTGCGCCCGGCGCGAAGCCGCGCGGACCGACCTCGGCGATCAGGTTGTTGTCGGCATCCCAGCTCTCGCTCGTCACCAACCAGGTTCCGGTGCATTGCTGTCCCTGGTTCGTGCTCGCCGTACACTCCTGCGTCTGCGTCGGGCGCCCGAGTCCGTCGACCACCCAGTTCGTCATGTGACCGTCGCTGTCGCGATAGGTAGGCGTCGTGACGCCCGTGATGTAATATTCCCACAGATTGTCGAAGACCACGGTCGGATATCCCGGCTGCAATCCCGTCGAGCTCGTGCCGTCCGGAACCGTGGGATTCGCCAGCGTGCGGTGGTCGATCGTGTTCAGCGTCGAGGTCGTTACATCGGTGCCGCTGTAATAGAACACCAGCACGGCACCGTCCACGCTGCAGCCGACGGTCGCGCAGGCCCTGTTCCACCGCGGACTCGCCGTGAACAGGAGCACGTATCCACTCCCCAGGGCCTGGTAGCCGTAGCCCTGAGCCGGTTGGACCGGGGGACTGGAATTGTTGTTCGGCGGCCGGATCACGTTGATCAAGTTGCCGTTGGCGTCATAGGCGTACGAGACCGACGTCGCGCCGTCGGGATAGGTCAGCTGCTGCAACAGCCGGTGACCGTTGAAATCGGCGAACGACAGCGTCGCCGTCATCCCGGACTCCGTGGTCGCGGTGATCGCGCTGATCTTGCCGTTGACCGAGGCGTCCCCGCCGTCCCAGGAATAGTTGAACGTGATGTAGGTGTTGCGGTTGCGCCCGATGATCTGGTGGATGCGGCCGGCATAGCCACCGACCGTGCCGGAGACGGTCGGGCACGGCTGGTCTGCGCTCACGTTGTAAAAATAGTAGACCGTCCCGGATTTCTTCTGCCACAGCAGGCCGCATGCGCCGTCCCAACTGAGCGTCGTCGGTTGTCCCGGCGGCCCGACGACGACGCCCGGCGTTCCGGAGGGGCCGAAGTCGTACCGGGCGCCGTCGATGTCGTAGACGCTGAAGTGCCCGGGCGACGTGCGGATCACGTGCGCATCGAACGTGTTCGTCCAGCCGTTTCCGTACAAGCCGGTCCACGTCTGCAGATCGCCGCTCACGGTGGTCGGACTCTGCGAGTTGTAGCTCCGGCGAAACGCCATCGCGATGCCCTTGTGCGGGACCGCCATGTCGTCGTCCTGCAGCAGCAAGTTCCCGGTGCCGACGTTCACCATGAGATGGCCGTCGCCCGGAACGTTCTGCTCTTGATAGCGCCACCAGTGGTTGATGCCCGTCCCGGACGCCGCCGCGTCGGACGGCAGCGACATCGCGCGACGTGTCCCGGGACGCGCTTCGGCAGGCGCCGCGGTCGAACGCTGCTGCATTGCGCGGCGACGCGTGGCTGCCGCCGTGACGTGGTCGACCTGTGCCGGCGGCAGCATCGGCGGACCGTTTACCGGAATGCCGCGTGCGCGTTTGCCCGGCACGGTGTTCGGGCGGAGCGCGCTCAACGGCAGCGGCGACGGCTTCACGCGCGACGGCTCGGGAATCGCAACCCGCACCGGCGGACCGCCGGCGGCGAAGACCACGCCGGGTGCACCGTGCGGGCGCGCAACGCCTGGACGCGAGCCGGCGAGCGGCGTCAGCAAGGACGCGCACAACAACAGCGCGGCAGCGGAACGGCGATTGCCCATGACCGAAGCCTCGGCATTGAGACGAAGCGTAAATCAGAGGCCCGAGGACCCCGTGACGAAATGGTGCTCCGAAACGCTTTCCTTGTCAAGTAGCACAATAGGCCGGTCGAGTGCGGGACGTGCGGGGCTCGCCTCCCGGGCGTGTGCTATAATGACCCCCGCTTGAGTACCGACCCGCTACCGTCCTCGGGCAGACGCCGCCCGACCCCGCCCCGATGACGGCGGAGGCGCACTGGCCCGAGATCCTGCTCCTCGTCGTGCTGGTCGGCGCGGCCGCGTTCTTCGCAGCATCTGAGGCGGCGATCGTCTCAAGCAACCGCATCCGCGCCCGCGCGCTCGCCGAGAAGCACATCCGCGGCGCCGAGCGGCTGCAGAAGCTGGTCGAGAACCGCAACCGAACGCTCACCTCCGTCCTGATCGGCTCGACCTTCGTCCTGCTCGCCGCCGACTCGGTGGCGACCGCGCTGTTCATCTCGTGGAACCTGCCCAACGCGGCGATCTGGTCGACCGTGGTGATGACCGTCGTGCTGCTGCTGTTCGGCGAGATCTTGCCGAAGACGATCGCCGTCGGCTCGGGCGATCGCACCGCGCTGCGCTTGGCGCCGTTCCTGAACTTCATCACGCGGATCGTCTCGCCGCTCACCTCGGCGTTCTTGTGGGTCACCGACGGTTTGGTGCGGCTCTTCGGCGGCACCCCGCACGCGGGGCCGTACGTCACCGAAGAAGACATCAAGACGCTGGTCAACGTCGGCGTCGAGCAGAACGTGCTCGAAGAGCAAGAGCGCGAGCTGATCCACTCGATCATCGAGTTCGGCGACACGATCGTGCGCGAGGTCATGACGCCGCGCACCGACATGGTCACCGTGAGCGTGACGTCATCGCCGCGCCGCGCGCTCGACCTCGTGATCGCCGAAGGCTACTCGAAGCTGCCGGTCTACGACGAGACGGTCGACAACGTGATCGGCGTCGTGCACGACCGCGAGCTGCTGATTGCGCTCTCGAACGGCACGATCGCTTCGACCTCGCTGCGCTCGCTGATGCGGCCGGTGACGCTCGTTCCGGAGAACAAGCGCATCTCCGAGCTGCTGCGCGAGATGCAGCGCGGAAAGTACTCGCTGGCGATCGTGCTCGACGAGTACGGCGGGACGGCGGGCGTGGTGACGATGGAAGACTTGCTCGAAGAGATCGTCGGCGAGATCCGCGACGAGCACGACGAAGGCGAAGAAGAGCCGATCAAACGGCTGAGCGAGACCGAAGCGGTCGTCGAGGCGGGGACGAACATCGAAGACGTCAACAACGCGCTCGGCATCGCGCTCCCGCACGAAGAGTTCGAGACGATCGGCGGCTACATCGTCGGACTGTTCGGGCGGCTTCCGCGCGAAGGCGAGGAGATCGACGCCGAGCGCGTGCGGTTGCGCGTCGACCGCACGCGCGGCCGCCGCATCCTGGCGGTGCGGGTGCTGACCGCGCGCCAGCCCGCGCCGGCCCCCGAAGCCGAAGCCGCCATCGGGCGAGGAGCGGACGCCTGACCGAACGGAGCTCGAGCACCGACGCCATCGTGCTGCGCGCGCGCCCGCTCGGTGAGGCCGACCGCGTCTTCACCCTGCTCACGCGCGAGCGCGGGAAGCTCGATGCCGTCGCGAAGGGGATTCGGCGCCCGCGCAGCTCGATGGCCGGCCGCCTGGAGCCGCTCGCCGAAGTGCGCGTCGCCTTGCACAAAGGGCGCTCGCTCGACGTGATCACCGAGGCGCGCACGATCTCGTCGCACTGGACGGGGTTGTGCCGGCCCGACGCGCTCGCGACCGCCTCGCTGTTCGCCGAGACGGTCGACCTGTTCTGCGAGCCGGATCTCCCGCTGCCCGAGATCTACGCGCTGCTCGCCGGCGCGATCGCGGCCGTCGCGGCGAGCGCGACGCCGGCGTCGCTGGTGCCGCGCTTTCAACTGCGCCTGCTGCACGAGCTCGGCCTCGCGCCGGCCGACGACGCGTGCGTGCGCTGCGGCGAAGGTTTCGACCGGCATCCTTCGAGCCACGCGGTTGCGTGGCTCGATTTGGAAGGCGGCGGGCTCGGCTGCGAGCGCTGCTGCGGCGCGCGCGGTGAAGAGCACGCGCTCGACGCCCAGGACGTGGCGAACTTCCGCGCGCTCGGCGCGCAGCGCGGTTCGGGCGCCGCGCTCACCGCGACGCTGCGCGTCGCGCGCGCCGCAGACGACATCGTGACCTGGCATCTCGGCAAACGCCCCAAAGCACGCGCATTGGTGTACGAATTCCAATCGACATGAGTTCGGTGATTGCGCTCGACGTCGGCACGCGGCGGATCGGCGTCGCGGTCGGCGAAGGGACGTTCGCGTTTCCCCACTCGACGCTCGAGCGCACCAACGTGCGCGCAGACGTCGAGCGCGTCGTCGCGCTGGCGCGGGAGCGTGGCGCGCGCACCATCGTGGTAGGCGACCCGCTAACGCTGCGCGGCGAGCGCGCGCTGGCGAGCGAGCAGATCGACGCGTTCGTCGCGCACCTCGCGCGCGCGTTCGACGGCGCGATCGAGCGCGTCGACGAGCGGCTGACGACGGCGGCGGCGCAGAAGGCGCTGATCGGCGCCGACGTGTCACGCGCCAAGCGCAAGCGCGTCGTCGACCAGCTGGCGGCGGTCGGAATTCTGGAAACGTGGCTGGCGCGCAGAGCGCGGTGAACCGCGCCGGCCGCGCGCTGCTCGGCATCACGATCGCGACCGTCTTGGCCGCGGGGATCGTCGTCGCGGCCGCGTCGATGTGGTTCCGCAACGCCGTCTACGTCGACCGCACGCTCCCGGCGCAGCAGACCGACGTCGTCATCCCGCGCGGCGCGACGTTCTCGCAAGTCGTCGACGCGCTGCAGCAGAAGCGCGTGCTGCAGTCGCCGCTGGCGTTTCGGCTGCTGGCGCGGCTGCGCCACGTCGACGCCGAGGTGAAGGCTGGCGAGTACCGCTTCCCGGCCCACCAGACGAGCGACGCGATCCTGCAGCGGCTGGTGCGCGGCGAGCAGTTCGCGGTCTGGGTGACGATCCCGGAAGGCTGGACCGCGCGCGAGATCGCGCGCGCGCTGGCCGACCGCGCGCTCGGCGACACGGCGGCCTACGACCGCGTCTTCCTGCGCTCGCGCGGGATCGAGCTGGGCGGCGTGCGCACGCCGAACCTGGAAGGCTACCTTTTCCCGAGCACCTACCTGGTCCCGATCGACGACTCGCCGGAGCGCGTGGCGTCGATCCTGGTCGACCAGTTTCGGCGCGAGCTCCCGCCCGACGCGCGGGCGCGCGCCCAGGCCCTGGGGCGCACGGTTCCGGAGGTGGTGACGATCGCTTCGCTGGTCGAGCGTGAGGGAAAGGTGGACGAGGACCGGCCGTTGATCGCCTCGGTCATCTACAACCGCCTCCGCCTCGGGATGCCGCTCGAAGTCGACGCCTCGATCGAGTACACGTTCCCGGAACATCATGACGTGATCACGAAGCGCGACTTGCAGACCGACTCTCCGTACAACACGTACCGCCACACCGGGCTGCCGCCGACGCCCATCGCGAACCCGGGCAAGGCCTCGCTCGACGCCGCGTTCCGCCCGGCGAAGACCGACTACCTGTACTACGTCGCCAAACCCGACGGCCACTCCGCCTTCGCCAAGACGCTGCAAGAGCACAACGCGAACGTCGAGCGGTATCTCAAATAAGGAGATCGTCATCGATACCAACGGCACCCCGGGTGCGAGCGCCAACGGCAGCGGTGGCCAGAAGCAGCCGCTCGATCTCAAAGACGTTCTCGAGCTGCACATGGAGGACGGCACCGCGCTGCGGTTCGAGGTCGTCGGGCTGGTCGAGGACGACGAAGGCAACTCCTACGCCGTGTGCTACAACGAGCAGTCCGACGAGTTCGTGGTGACCGATCAGTTCGGCGAGCTGCTCGACGACGACGAGCTCGCGCAGGAGATCCTCGACGACTTCTTCGTGCTGGCCGAAGAGTCCGGGCCACCGGAGGGGCAAGCGTAAAACCGGTCCTCTTCTTGTCCGCGCGCGTCGGCGAAGGGCACCGCGCCGCCGCCGACGCCGTGCTCGCGCGCCTGGCCGCGCGCGGCATCCGCGGCGAGGTGCACGACAGCTACCGCTACGCGGCGTCCGTGTTCTCGAAGGTCGTCAGCGACGGCTACATCGGGATGGTCAAGACCATCCCCCAGCTCTACGGCTTCATCTACGACCGCGCCGAGCGCGCGGAC